>JAFMNH010000013.1 GCA_017859335.1 Rhodothermales bacterium
AGACGGACGCCCGCATCAGCTATAGGGCTGTCGGCAGCGATCTGGAACAGTCAACGACCGATGATGGCATTGGGCAACGAGATCTGGGATGGATTGTAGGGGTGGATGTCGACATACCATTGGGCGGAGAAGTGCTGTTTTCTGGCCTTCGGCTGACACTTGGTCAATCCAATGCCCGTACCGTAAAGCCAGACGTCCTGAACACGACAGTAGCCTGGGTCGCAGGAATCGTGTTCTGACAAAGCACGTGTGGCTAATCGAAAGGGATACCGCGCTCGCGGAGGCACAGGACCATCAGGGGATGATCGCCATGATCTCTCGCGCCAGACGGATGGCTTCGGTCGTGGCGCGGTTCAAGGCATCCGTCTGCTGCATGCTGGAACGCATGCGCCAAGACCCGAATCCCAACGCTGCCTGGGCCTCAAACGGTGCATAGGCTCGGAAACGGACGATGTGGGGGGCATGGGCTTGATCATCCGCTATGCCATTGAGCAACCTTGGCCAATCGCAGGTGGCATCTGCCTGCATCGTCACAACGATGATCCGGGAGATGCGGGAGCGATCCCACGGCGCATTGCGCAGGAACTGTTCAGGTCCCAAGCACCCGTCCCGCGTGCCGCTGAGCAGAGAAAACATGGTGGATTCGGGGTACAGGGACCACCGGTTCTGATAGGATGCCATTCGGCGCATGACCGATAAAACGGCAGCAGCGGGCAGGGTCAGATCGCCCCCGTCCGTCCAACTTTCTGCGCCCTGCAGTCCTGCACCATCAACGGGAGCCACTATGAGCGTCAGGGAATCCCTCCGCACAGGGTCAGCACCAGGTAGCATCCCGACGATATGCATCGGCGCTGTGGATACATACGCTTCCACTTCGGCGACCATGCGCCACGTGGACTCCGAACCCATATCTATCCGTATGTCCTCTGACCACTGAATCCAATCCAGAACGGGCAGAGTGGGGACGGTTCCAGACACGTCCAGAGGCTGAGGCGCACCTGTCACCAGAAAATCGTTTCCCTGACGAACCACCGTGGTGTCTTCGCCTATGACCTGTACCGACAGATCCGTGGCTCGCCGCAGCCTGGCGGCGTACTGCATACGGTATTCGTCCACAAGGACAGGCTGCAGTCCACTTTCGCCCATGCGTGCGGACAGATAGGCCGCCGCCCGGAAAAAGCCGCGGGTAGCCGTCTGTCGCCCCTCCACTTCGGGCCCATCCAGATAAGCAATATCGATGCGGGCCTGGTCTTCCCATACGCCATCATCGGCCATGTCAGGGATCTGCAGGACAATAGGGGGCGCTGGCGCACAGGCCCCAAAGAGCATCAAGAGCCCCGCGAAGCAAAAGGAAGCCAAGGCTGAAAGGCGTATATGAAACCTGTAACGCAACATGGGAGGAAGATAGGTTATCTCCCTCCCATGCGTGGCGGAATGCATACGGCTCAGCGGGTACTGCCTAGTCTTCCCGCTTGGTCTCAAGTCCTGCTTCCATGGTGTCGGCAGCCCGCTGATCGAATCGTTCCAGCGTGCGAGTCAGCTCATCCCGCTGACTCTGAAGCAGGTTGCTCGGCAGTTGCTTGGCCATGCGCTCCCGGATCGGATCCACAAGATTGGCCTCGAGTGAAATGATGAGCTCCTTCTGCGTCATGGATCGCTGCGTCCGGCCGAAGACGTAGCGAAGACCAAAGAACCATTTCGGCAGGTTCTTCAGAAACGGCACGCCCCGACGTGAATAGGACTCCTCGGTGCTGAAGAGACCACCGATGACCGTCTGCTCGCCATCAAGCAGCAGGAGCTGCGTATTGGCCAAACTGCGATCAATCGTGGGACCCTCGGCGGAGGGCCTGCTTCCTGATTTCTCGACCCTGACCTGCAGATGCAGAAACTCCGCAATCGGGGCGCCCAGCGTATCTGCCATCGGCTGCCGGATGAGCGTCGGGGTAACCTCGATGATGATACCGGTCTTGAAATACTGCGTGGAAATGTTACCGAAGGTATCCCGGATCTGCACGGGAACGTCAGAACCGATCTGAATGTCCCCCTTGGCCCCACTCTGCACGGTTACCGAAGGGTTGGCGATGGTTTCTCCCACGCCATTGTTTTCCGCCAGGCGGAACAGCGTTCCGAGGCTGCTGAAGCGGATCTCTTCGGGAGCCACGATGGCATCGGGCAGGCCTGCAAACAGCTCTTTTGCATTGATTTGAAAGTTGATCTGGTCCTGAGACTGGGAATTGCCTCCTTGCTGCGAGCTTCCGCCCGTAGAACCCTGTTGCCCCTGACTAGCCGACCCGAAGAGGGCATTCCAGTTGATACCTGTGTCCTTCGCCTTGGTGTGGTTCAGCTCAAAGAGGACAGCCTTGATTTCGATCTGTCGCGAGTCCAGAGTGGCTGGCGATATGGTTGCTCCCGGCTCTACGGCCTGCTCTGTTCCCGTTGCCTGAGCTGCATCCAGAATGAGATTCTCGGCCACCTTCTGCTGGATCATGAAATAGCGGTCCGTTTCCCGGTACTCGAGATCGTTGTACTGCAACACCAGTTCCAAGGCATCCAGAAAATGCATACCCGAAATGGAGATTCCGATCGGGTGATCCCGGGTGTCCGGATCCACAAGGGACTTTGCCGTAACCCGTTCAAAAATTGGATTCAGGTAATCCGTGAACCGATTGAACGGTGTGGATGGCAAAAAGGAGACCAACTGATCGGGCGGAATGTACGCCCGAACCTGCCTCTGCTGAGCGTCGGCCGTAGACACCAGGCCTGAGAGCACCAACCAGCTCATGATAAGGAGGAGCAGCATCTGCCCTCTCCGCATGCGACGTGATCCGTTCATTACGCTGCCTCTATACTCGATTCAATAGTTCTTGGCCGGTGTCAACTGCACGTTGCCTCGGGCCTGATTGTAGAAATCATCCAGGTCCATGGTCAGCTCGATACGTTCCGGGATTCCTCCCTTGTTGAGACTGGCCACGACCCTTCCTCTGATGGGATCGACCGAAATCACCTCACCTAAATAGACCGGGTCGCCGACACTGACTTTATATTCGCCGCCATTCCATTTCAGGATGGCTTCCGGTCCAACGATGGATATCAGCTCTGCAGACTCCAGATCCACCAGTCCGAGTGTATTAGGCGGCATGTTTTCCAGAATGAGGGGCTCAAACGGATTCATGCGCGGGCTGCGCCTGGGCAGCACCTCTTCGGGGACGGGAGGCAGGTCGGTGAAAATATCTGCGTCGCTGAAATACATGCTCATTGGAGCACCCGCTGTCGAGTCCGATGCGCTCAGACCCACGGCCCCACCGAAGAAGGCAGACAGCTCAAAGGAAAACTCCACGACCATGTCCAGTCGCTGTCGTCCCGTAGTCGGATCGTCCGACACGAGATCCATGTGACGAAGCTCCAGATCCTCCACCCGGTAGAGCTGCCGACTGTTTTCGATTACCCAGATCAGCTCGTAGACATCCCTGAAGGAACCCTGACCCTCAATCAGGAAATCGTACCTGTTGAAAGACGCCGTCTCCTCGAAGCCCTCAAAACTGATGTTGAATGGATGGAATCCTTTTCCGGTGTGGGTATTCAGGAAGCGGATTACTTCCTCGGATCCCATCTCGCGGGGAATCAGCTTGTAGCGAGCATTCCAGCGAGCCACGACGTTACTCGCCTGACTCTCAGAATCGCCTATTTCCGAGACGAGAGAGGAAAGCTCCGCCTGTTTCAACCGAGCTACCTGCTCGGCCTTCGTCAGCCGCTCCAATTCCTGTGGCTGCTTGACGAGCGTGATGTACCCGCCCACACCGGCTGCCACGAAAAGGAAGACGGTCAAGACAATCAGATTGCGTATTCGGTTCGACATGGCTTATCTCCCAGCCTCATCGGCCAGTGTTACAATCGCACTAGCAGCCCCTGATAATGCAGCTTGGGGGTCTGATGCGCCTTCTTTCAGACGGCTTGCTGCTTCCTTGCGCAAATATTCGGCTGCCTCGGGCAGGGTCCGCGTTATGGCCATGGTCATTTCAAACTCGTAGACAGGCACCGATCGAATTTCCGCAAAGGTGATATTCTCGATACGTCCTTGGGTCCGCGAAGCAAAAGCCACGATGTCCTCTCGGTTCAAGGAGCGGCCTGCGATGAACAGGGACCCCTCGCTTTCTTCCTGCCACTCGGAAATCCACAGACCGGATACGTCTCCCGTGTATGCCGACGTACGCTCCAATGCCCTGCTCCAGACATCGCTGCCCACGAGCAGGGAGTCGAGCAGGTCGAGTGCATCGGCAAAACCAGCGCTGCGCGCCTTGAGACTGTCGATTTTGGCCTGCAGGTCCGCGATGTTCTCTGTTTCAGCGCCGTCCTGGTACTGACTCAGTTCGAACCGGGCCCTCTCGATGTCCCGATCCTGATCGAGGTAGCTGTAGACAAAAAACAGAGTCGTACAGAAGAGGACCACCATGATGGCGGCGATAGGCCACGAGAGTGGCAGTCTGAGCTGCTTTCCTCGTAGCTCGGGATCCATGAAATCGACGTCGGGGAATGCGGACTCCCAGATGTCGTGACCAGCCATGCTGAGCGCACCGAGCCTGGCCAGCATGGACTCAAGTGATTTCTCGGCGGGTGCTTCACCATCTTTCGAGGGCACCAGATCACGCAGCAGTACCATCCTGGATTCAGGGAAGGCCCGCGAGAGAGTGTTATGAAGATAACCTTCGTATTCCTCGGCAAAAAGAAGGATGCGGTCGGAATCTCCGACGCCCAACTCATCGTGCATGAGCAGGACGCGGCTGCAGATCGTCTCAGCCGGATCAGATGCCGTAATGGAGCGGAGCGACTCGCAATGGACCAACTCCTCGCCGACCAGGAACATGACGAGGGTATTATCAGCCCCTACCCGAATAAGGAAACTGACGTCATCTTTCGACGTGGAGGGCGGCTCCTGTTGCAGCGCTTCATCTACCATCTCCGCAATGATGCTCTCGCGCTGCTCAGCGCGCACTGCAGCACGCGCCGCACCCAGGAGCAGCGTAATCTCCGTGCGCATGGCGGAAATGAAGGGAAGCGCCTCTTTACGGTCCCTGAGAGCCTGTACGGACGGACTGATCGGTTCGGAGCTCGTAGCGTAGACAGCCAAGTCTTTCCGATGCGTGCCCCCGAAGTCAGAAAGGGGAAGCAAGGTGACCTTCTCAGGCGACAGGTCCGGATGATCGGACAGAAACTGCCTGAGGAGGGCATCCCTCTTCTTTCGACCTTTTAAGCCTCCTGCGCCCGCCTTGACAATGGCATTTGCGCCGAGCATCTCTGATCCAAGGAACTCGGTGGGCAGGATGAATACAATCTGGAACCTGTCGTAACCAGCCTGCTTGCATTCGCTGACCAGCTCCTTGATTTCCTGATCGCATGGAACCACGGTTTGAGTGGTCCACTCAAAGCTCATGCTCATGTCGGCGTCCTCGCCGGTAGCATCGAACTCTGACGTCAAGAACATTCCTGATGCCAGAGTTTGACTCTCGTAGTCGGCAAACGCGGCGTCTTCCAGCTGACCACCTTCATCCAGACCACCGTCAAAGGCTGGGGTTGCCTCATCCAATCCCCCCTGGCCGGCCTCGGCTCGGCTCCGCCGGAAAGTCCTCAGAATTACGGTTCCCGAGGGCGCATCGCGCAGGAGAATGCCCTCCAGCCTCTGCGAGGAGACCGTGATGGCAAGGATGTGCTCTGTATTTCGTTCAGTGGAAAACATGCTATGGGGTATCAGACGAGTTGCTGGAACCGTCGTTTGTTGTTGGCATGATCAAGCGCCACTTCCTGTGTTATCAAACCTTGCCGCATAAGCCGATAGAGATCCTGCTCGAGGGTGATCTGACCGTTATTCCACCCCTCCCACATCATCTGATAGATCTCCGAGCTGTTGTCGTTCTTTATGGCCGCACGGGCGGGTGACGTAACCCAGAGCACCTCCTTAGCCAGAATGCGACCGCCTCCGACCTTGGGAAGCAGCTTCTGCGAGACGATGCACCGCAGCACATCGGCCAGACGCGTTCGAATCCTGGTCTGCTCGCTGGGAGGGTACTCGGCGACAATTCGGTCAATGGACTCCACCGCGCTGGACGTATGGAGCGTGGAGAATACTTTGTGGCCGGAGTTAGTAATCTCGAGGCCTGCCGAAATGGTCTCAGGATCCCGCATCTCTCCGATGACGACCATGTCAGGGTCCTGACGCAGGGTCTGTACGATGCCATCTTTGAACGAGGAGACATCCTTCCCCACTTCGCGGTGACGGACGATGCATTTCCTGCTGTCGTGAATGTATTCCACCGGGCGTCCGATGATCACGATATGCCCGTGGAAGTCTTCGTTGTTGGCATGGATGATTGCATCGAGTGTCGTTGACTTTCCTGATCCGGTCACACCCGTGATCAGGGTAAGCCCATCACGTACGTGCCGGAACATCAGGCCTTTTTCGATTGTGGGGTGAAAACCCAAACTTCGAAGCGAGCGCGGACGGATCGAAATGGCTCGCATATTGAGAGCCATCTGGCCCATATCCAAGTAGGCCGTGGCACGAAAACGCTGCAATACGCCTGCACCCGACGGGGTTGCGTAGGAAAAGTCAGCTGACTTGTGCTCTGTCAGATCTGCAATATTGCGCGAAGTGAGAAGCGATAGGATGATCACATTGGTCTGATCGACCGTAAAGGGTGCATTGCTCCGATCAGGACGTTTCTCACCATCAATTCGATACCAGATCAAACCCTTCGAACTGGCCCCGCCCAGATCGACGTCTGACGCGTTCGACATGGTCATGCGCTCGAGGATGGTATCCACAAACAGCTTCAGATTCGTCCGGTTTTCGGTATCGACTTTCTCCAGCTGCTGTGCTTGGTAGAGAATCCTGTCCAGGCCCATGGCCGTCGGAGGCGTTGCATCGATGATGGATTGAACAAACGCCGGCAGTTGTGGCATCTGCGTAAGCGACGCTGACAACGAGCCTCCCCGCCCTGCCATGTCGGCAAAGGGAGACATACCAGAGCCTCGTTCTCTTCCGGAAGGACTGGAGGACGAAGCGGACTGTGAGACCGGGTTGTTTCTGTTCGATTCCATGATGGTATGATCCTGCGGTGTACATGCAGGTCTGGTGATGAGGGTATCGGCGGGGCATTCTGCCTCTTAAGCAGAGGCACTGCAATAATATGTGGGCTCTGGGGAGCGTGGGTATGGAAGTATTCTTGCAGAACAAGAATACCCCAACCTGTCCTGATGCTACAATCGAGGCACCCGACGCGATCCTCGTCCATCCCACATACAGATGAGGCGCCCGCGGTAACACCGCGGGCGCCTCAACAGCCGTCAACTGATCGGAACTCAGTTACCGACCCAAAGCGTATTTGCTGTCGTACCTGGCGGTGCATGGGTCATTGACCGAAGCGCTGTTTTTCTGAGGTGTTTCCCGACCTCGCGGGGACTTGCGTCTGGATGCAAGGCAAGGTGAAGCGCAGCAGCCCCTGTGACATGCGCCGCCGCCATGGAGGTACCGGAACGTATCGCTGTATCCCCGTCCGGTGTCGCAGTAAGGATGGCTGTTCCAGGGGCGCTCAGATCGAGCAACGGACCGTGGTTTGAGTAAGGGGCAAAACGGCGGTCCTGATCATAGGCACCAACCGTGATGGCATCGCGAACATGGGCTGGCGTTACCGTGGAAGCGTCCATCCCGTGATTTCCCGCTGCCACAACAACGGTAATACCGGCATCGATGACGGCTTGAACGGCATCGTCCAAAGCCGTGTGTCCGCGGCCTACGGCTGCTCCCAGACTGAGATTCACGACGGCCGGTTTGTCCGGGTGGACACTCCGCCAGTTCAGCACCTCTTCGAGCGCTGAAATGACATAGGTATCGTCGCCAACGCCCTGCGTATCAAATACGCGGTAACTGTGAATCCTGGCGCCCGGGGCAACGCCTACAAGGCCCGCGCCGTCATCGAAAGCCGCTGCAATACCTGCTATGGCCGTACCGTGCCCATCCGCGTCCGAAAGCGAACCGGCCATGGCTAGATCGTGGCTCTCAACAACGTCCATATCGGGATGGCTGACCCCCGAGTCGATGATGAAGATATCCACGTCAACTGTACCGGTACCGTCCCCGGAAACCGTCCAACTGGACGTGGCACCGATATCAGGCAAGGACCACTGTGCGCTTTCCGCTGCATCGGGCAGCGCTTTAAAAACAGGATGCTGCCGAACGGAAAATACCGGCTCCACCCAGGCAATCCTCGGATCCTCTTCCATGAGGGCCAGGATTTCGGTCAGATGCTTTGAGGATACCCACAGGGAATACCCATAGAATGTCTTGGTAAAACTGTAGCGATCCACAACCTCATACCGATCGACCACTTCGTAGCGATCCACGACTTCGTAGCGGTCAACGACCTCGTACCGATCGACCACCTCATATCGGTCCACTACTTCGTAGGGCTCCATGATGTGATGGTCATCCACAATGAGTGTGGGCTCAATGGCAATGGTGATCGCTGTCTGCTCCCCCTTCTTTCCGGGAGAGGTGATGGCCTGGTCGAAAAGGGAAGCGTTGCGCACTTTCGTGCTGGGCAGAGGCTCCTCTGATTCGGATCCGTCGAGCATCTGATCGGAACATCCGAACATCATCAGGGAGGCCACAATGAAGGGCCAAAGGCGCTTACTGAAGGGAGCAGGGTGTGCTTTCATGGAGGGAAGATGGTCTGGGATGGATTGAAACCAAGCGACCAGACGCTGTCTTGGACCGACTTGGTGACCGGTACGTGACGGACTCGGCACGACACGTACCCATGTCAACCGATGACCTCCCGGCACCCACTAGACACATCCCCAACAAGAGCGTAACGAAAAAAGGCGGCCGATCCATTCGGATCGGCCGCCTTCACCATGGAGGTGTCCAGTTCTTTCTTAATTCAACAGGTTCCGAGCCTCGGTGACGGAATCGTCGATATACGCATTCCCCATCTCCTGACCATCCTTGTAGGACGTATTCGCAACCTGTCGGATGACTTCCGTCTGACCCTCAGAGTCGATGGTGGCCAAAAAATAGCCAAGCATTTCAAGCGCTGCGGAGTTGTACTGTATACGTGTATCCTTTTTCATTTCCACCTCTTCGATGCCATCCAAAAATAACGCTCCTTCGATGTAGGAATCTTTTTTCAATTCTAATCCACTGTCATCACCGGTGACAAAAACTATCCCGTACCACATTGCCCCGTTGTTGATAGTCAAATCCCCATCGACATACAGGATTCCGTATCCCTCGAAACCCCTGTCGAGTGTTACATCTCCGTTAACGACGACAATCTCAGGTGAGGAAGGAGATCCAATGTTCTGTTTGGTGTCATTGGGGCCGAGGGCAGAGTACTCTAACTTATCAGGATAGGTCAAGATAGCCGACTCAATAGCAGACATAAGCGTACTGGACTCACCAAGGACCATGCTTCCTTCAATGTGGTTCTCTTCACCCCCCAGATCCTCAAGAGTCTCCGGATCAGACACTAGGACCGCGCTTGCTTCTGTTTGACCGCTCGCATCGATACCGGAAATCACCGCGTCCTTTTTGAACTCGAACTCCGTACCCGAGCCGTCAACATTCATTGTTTCATTGATCTCCTGCCCCTGCATCGTCATGGATCCGATGATTTCGAAGGAATGGCGCCCGTATTTACCTACAGCAATGACGGTCACCGAGCCATCTTCAGCCCGGACTGCTCCAATGTCGTAGAGGGCACCACCGTACGACTGATCCGTGAAGGCAAAGCTTTCCGATTCGAAAGCAGCACGCACCTTGGCAATAACGATGCTGAAGGCGCTCTGGGCCGTCTGACGCGCCAGGACCTTCTCCTGGTAGTCTGATTCCGTTTGGACGGAAGCCAGGTCCTGCTCCGTCCGGGCCAGGTAGAGCGTAGCCAACGACAACGTCGAAGCCATCACGAAGATGAGAATACCTTTGCCCATGGGCGCGTGGGGATGCGGGGGTAGTTGAGAGTAGGGTTAGAGGTGTTATCGACCACCCAGTGCCTTTCCTTAAATTCGCGCAGGAAAAACCACAGGTAGGCCCTGGGTTGGGTCAGTATGCAGGTCAGGTTTCCAGACTGGGCGGTCGAACGGTGATGCCCCAGTGGCTTCGGAACATGTTCATTTTTTCCGGGTCGCCGAAGGGGTACACATTGACGGCCCTGACACGCAGCAATCGCGCAGTCGCTACATCGGCTGTTGTCGTTCCGTCAGCTGCCAACATGGTGATCTCAAAATGAGACAATGTGGAAAAGCCGCTTCCTGCCGGCTGGCCGCCCTCCGTGCGATCAAGACGGTAGAGTTGCACCGTTTCGCCATCGATCTCGATCGACGTTGTTTGCGTCAAGAGGTAAGAGACCAGCATGGGAGACCCTGTGTTATCCATGCGCCAAAAAGAAAACTGGGTGGTTTGATCCGCTTCATTGGATGCGATGGTCTGGATGGTATCAGCGGTGCCATTCCCCACCAGAAGCAAATCGCTTTCAAGGTAGTCAGCCATGCTCAACGTCTGCGTCTTGGCGGCATAGGCCACAGACGATTCGACGGCACTGCGTTGAGCATTCAGATTGGTCGCTACCACTACCAAGAGCACGGTACTGGCAACCAGAACAGACGCTATGTTGTCAAAGAGCAACTGCATGCGTCACTGGGCAATGACCCGTGTATGGGTGACAAGCGGAGTGGCAAACCTCGGGTGGGTTGCCGCGATCGACAGCTCCTTTTGTGTAGTTGCGGTAGCTGATGGAGTACCGAATTCGTCCACGAATGTCACTGTGACGGTCAGATCGAATTCAATTCCATCGGCACCTATCTCAAACGATCGCTTCAACTCGGAGCCATTAAGCGACTCCAATCCCCCATAACTGGTAGTGAGGTCAATGATCTCGATCTCCTCCAGCACCACAGCATTTGCCATCAGCTCAAACTCGCTTCGATAGGCTGCTTCATACGACTGAAGCTGGGCCGTATACTGGTTGATGGCCGACAACGCGGCAATCATCATGGCCAAGAATGCCAGAAGGGTCTGAGGCATGTAGTGAGCACCTGCTCCGTGTGTGATGGGACGATTGGGTTATCGTCTGGACCCATCATTTGCTTAAACGTATCCCGTCAGAGAGCCGGGAGCGTCACGGCGTTTTTGACGAACCACCCTATATCGCTCGCTGAGCGTATCAACGCACGGAGTTTTCGACGAAACCGGAGTATCAATCGATGAAAGAATTCCTCCTCTTGTCACTGCTGTTTTTGACCGCCTCGGCTGGCTGGACCCAGGTCCCTCCCGCCATCGAACCACGGATGTATGACCTCATCGAAAGCGTCTCATCAGCGCGTCTGGAGGCAGATATTCGTCATCTGGCCGGCTTCGGGACCCGCAATACATTTTCCGATACAACGTCCTCCGAGCGCGGCATCGGCGCAGCCAGGCGATGGATTGCCTCAGAGTTTCAGGCGATATCGAACGAGTGCGATGGATGCCTTGAAATTTTCTATCAGCGATCCATGGTGGAAGAAGGCTCGTCGTCGCGCGCCATCCGGGATGTATGGGTGGTGAACGTGCTGGCCATCCAGCGGGGCTCACGCTATCCGGACCGCTATGTGATCATGGCAGGTGATATTGACTCGCGCAATTCCTCGAGCACGGATGCCGAAAAGGATGCCCCGGGAGCCAATGACAATGCGTCCGGAATGGCGGGCGTACTGGAGGCGGCGCGTGTGTTGTCTGCTTACGAGTTTCCGACCAGCATCATCTATGTGGGTCTTTCCAGCGAAGAGCAAGGTTTGTGGGGTGGTGCCCACATGGCTTCCGTGGCGGTCGAAGAAGGTTGGGACATTGTGGGCGTACTCAACAACGACATGATCGGCAATATTGAAGGCGTGGATGGCGTGATCGAAAACAACACCTTCCGCGTTTTCTCCGAGCCAACACCCGTGACCGAAACCGATCGAGAGAGGGCGCGCAGGCGTTTCGAAGGAGGCGAAGTGGACGGGGTATCACGCCAGTTGGCCCGCTACGTGGCCCGGATGACGGATACCTACTTCACGAATCTGGAGGCCAAGATGATCTATCGCCTGGACCGCTTCGGGCGCGGCGGCCATCATCGGCCCTTCAATGATGCCGGCTTCCCCGGTATCCGCATCATGGAGACCCATGAGAACTATACCCGGCAACACCAGGATATCCGTGTCGAGGATGGGATTTCGTATGGTGACGTCATCGAGGGGGTCAATTTCGATTACGCAGCCCGCCTGACGGCCGTAAATGCCGTGGCATTGGCCGGTCTGGCATGGGCGCCGCCGGAGCCGGACGCAGTCCGGATCGGCGGCGCCGTACAACCGTCAACCACGCTTGAGTGGGATGCGGTGGACGATCCCGACCTGGCAGGCTACACCATCTGGTGGCGGGATACGACGGCACCCCAATGGACCCATTCGCGCTTCGTGCCAGCCGGCACGACACAGTTCACCCTGGAGGGCATGGTTATCGACAACTTCCTGTTCGGGGTCTCCTCGGTCGGAAAGGATGGCAACGAGAGCGTCGTTGTCTTCCCCTCAGGTCGACTGCGACGATGATACCCGTGGCCTATTCTTCGTCCGGACCGTAGATCAGGATTTCCAGGTTGCCATCAGTATCGATGTAGCCGCGGTACATCCCCTCGGTATTGAACGGCATGGCGATAGCGCCACTACGATCCAAGGCAACAATACCGCCCGTTCCTCCCAGTTCACCCAATTTCTCCATGACGACGGTGCGCGCGGCGGTCGCCAGGTCCTCCCCGGCATAATCGATACGGGATGCGATATCATGCGCCACAACTCCGCGAATGAAGTATTCGCCGTGACCGGTGGCGGATATTCCAGCCGTACGATTGTCAGCATAGGTACCTGCACCGATGACCGGCACATCGCCGACGCGACCAAACCGCTTGTTTGTCATGCCGCCTGTTGACGTCCCGGCCGCAATATTGCCATTGATATCCAGTGCCACGGCGCCCACCGTGCCGAATTTGTCCGCGTTCGGTGAGAGAGGCAGGTCGAATTCAACCGCCCTGTCATAAGGCAAGGACGACGAGGACTCGGCTTCGCGCTGCTGCGCACGCTGCAGCGAGCGGTAGCGACGCTCCGTGAAGAAATAGCTATTGTCCACCATCTCCAGGCCGTTCTCCTCGGCCCAGGTTTCAGCGCCCTCCCCGATCATCATGACGTGTGGACTTTCTTCCATAACCACGCGTGCCAAGGCAATCGGGCTTTTGACCGTCGTGACCCCTGCAATGGCACCACTGTTGCGCGTGGCGCCGTCCATGATGGCGGCATCCAGTTCATTCGTGCCTTCGCTTGTGAAGACAGCTCCCTTGCCCGCGTTGAACAACTCGGAATCCTCCATGACCTGAACGGCGGCAACCACCGCATCGAGTGCCGGTCCACCCGCCTGAAGGATGACATGCCCGGCACGAAGGGCTTCTTCCAGCTTGGCCCGATAGGCTGCCTCGGTCTCATCGTCCATGTTGGCCTTGAGGATGGTGCCGGCGCCGCCGTGAATGACGATGGCCGTCTTGCCCTGGGCAGGCGTGGAAGATGAAGCGTCCTCTGCATTCCCGGATGGAGAGCAACCCATCACGAGAAATAGAACAGCAGTCATCAACATCTGGAATACAGGTTTCATTGGAATCATGGTTGGTTCAGGTGGCGGATTCAGGTAGCGGTTTCAAGTAGCCTTGACAACGAGCATGGTCACATCATCTGACAACACGGGGGCGTGTTCGGTAAAGTCGGCTACGGCACTGCGTACACGATCCAGTATGTCCTGCGCCGATGCGTGGCGCGCTTCGATCAACAGGGGCTCCAGTCGCTCTTCGCCCCACTCTTCTCCCTGCGGACTCATGGCCTCGGTTATACCATCAGTAAAGAAAGCAAGTATGTCACCCTGTCCCAGGATGACCCGCCCCTTTTCATAGGTCGCCCCCGGAATGACTCCCAGAAGCAACCCGCCGGTCTCCAACAACTCCAGTGTGCCATCATGACGCACAAGCATGACCGGGTTATGACCCGCGTTGACGTAGGTGAAGGAGCGGTCCCTGCGATCGTAGATGCCGTGAAAGTAGGTAATGAATTTGTCGAAGCCTGTATTCTCGGTGATGACCCGATTCATATGGGCGGTGCCTTCCTCAAGCGAGACGTCGATGGAGACCAGTATCCGGAGCGTCGCCTGCAGATTGGACATGAGCAGGGATGCAGGAATGCCCTTCCCTGTAACATCGGCAATAGCGAACAGGATACGGTGCTCATCCAGGAGGATGGCATCGTAATAGTCACCGGCCACTTGCCTGCTGGGCAGAGCCAGGCTGGCTGCCTCGATACCTTCGAAGGGTGGCAGGATGGCGGGTTGAAGACCTTCCTGAATGGTGCGGGCCAGACGTATCTCCTCCTCAAGACGCTCTTTTTCAATCTGCTCGTCGACGAGGTAGGCATTGCGAAGGGAGACAAAGGCCAGATTCCCCAGCGCATACAGGAATTCCACTTCATCCGGCTCGTAGGGCTTACCCGTCATTTTTCGCCCCAAGCACATGATGGCGCCTGTTTCTCCCTGGTGCCGAACCGGAAGAACCAGGAATATGCCGGCCTCAGCCAGGGCTTCGAAGCCAGCCGGGATATCGGCTCCATCCAGAAGATGCAGCGATGTGACCGCGGACAGAGTCTCAATCAGGGACGGAGTCAGCACATCAGTACGCACCCCTTTGTGGGAGACAACCTGCAATGTAGCCTTGCCTACGCTGTCTCTCGAAATACCCCGAACCAGGAAGAGGTGCTTGGTAACCGTAAGCTGCCCCATCAAGGCGAACGCCAGCAGCTTTACCAGCGACGTGCGGTCCACCGTGGCATTGAATTCCTGCGACAGATCAAAGAGTGTGTTGAGCTGCTGCACTTTTGCATCAAGGTCCCTGTTCGCCGCCTTCAAATCCTCAACCATCAGGGAATTGTGCACGGCCGCAGCAGACATATTGACCAGGGAGGCCATGAACTCGAGTTCCCGACGGCTGAAAGCCTCGCTGGTAAACTTGGCACCCAAGCCCAGCATCCCGATGTTCCGATGGCCCGAAACCACCGGAAAAACAAGTCTGATTCCCGCCTTGCGAAGCGTTTCAGGCACCGCATCATCCTGCATGATCTGGCTCTGATCCTGATCTCCAAGATGCAACTCCTCATCTTTTGACAGATGCGGAATACCCATGACCGAGGCCACTCGGTAGGAAGCGTGGAGCGGGTTGAAGAGCAAGACAGCTCCCTTGGTAACCAAGAGCTTTCCCATAGCCGTACGCAACAGGTTGCTGAGCACGAACTCCAGGTCGAGTGACGCGCTCAGAAGCTGGCTGGTCTCGAAAATAGCCCGCAGATCAAATCGATCTGTCCTGTGGCTCTCCGTGGCCTTGTCGGTCATGTAACCCTGTCCATGGTGATGACTCGCATGATCACGTCAAGGTACACACGGAGGCGGATACTTCGAGTGGCCGTTGATCCATTGCGTACCGGGAGCGGTGTCAGACGAAAGAGTCCCTACGGATCCAGGTGGACAACGTCGGCCTGCTGGCACCTGCCTCCGGACAGATGCAGGCGTACCATGGTCTTGACCTGCTGGAATCCCTGACGGCCTGCCGCACCCGGGTTCAGGAAAAGCATGTTGCCGAGCACTTCCACACGTTCTATTTGAAGAATGTGGCTGTGACCGCAAACAAAGACATCTGGAGGATCCTGCGCCAGGCGCGTACCCATCCCGCGCTGCCAGCGACCCGGCCGACCGGCAATATGCGTCATCCAGAACCGCACGCCCGCAACGTCGAACTGATCATGCTCGGGATACGCGTGCCTGACATCCCACCCGTCTATGTTGCCCCAGACGGCTCGTACGGGCGCCACAGCCGCCAGCTCATCCAGCAGTCCGACATGACCGATGTCTCCGGCGTGAAGGATCAGATCAACGTCCTTCAGATAGTCGAAAAGACCCGGATGAAGCCACCCGTGCGTGTCTGAGAGAATGCCGATGACGGCCGAGTCGGAATCCGTCATGGCTGCAGATGGGACATCAAGGACAACATGATCATCGTGTAGGCGCAACCTCCAGCGTATCGCCGGGCCGCATGACGTGCGGAGACTGCCCCGCCTCCCTCATGCGCTTGCTCCATGCATCCGTATCCGTCTCAATGGGCCGAAAGGTATCGTAATGGCAGGGTACAACCCGACGCGCATTCAGCATATGGGCGGCACGTACGGATCCCTCATGCCCCATGGTAAAGCAATCCCCGATCGGGAGGACGGCTACGTCGATGTCGTAATCTTCTCCCAGCCATGCCATGTCGGGGAAGGGGCTCGTATCTCCCGCCATGTAGAGGCAACCTGCCTTCGTCTCGATCATGAATCCCCCCGGATTTCCTCCATAGGTGCCGTCCGGAAACGATGACGAGTGCCGCGCCCAAGTGCAGGTCACCTTACCCCAGCCCAGTTCGACGCCACCTCCCGTGTTCACCGCCATCACATTCTGATGACCCACCTCTCGCACCAGATACTGTGTGATTTCGAAATTGGCCACGACCAGGGCGCCGGTACGTTTGGCCAGGGCAGCGGTATCTCCCCAGTGATCCCCGTGGGCATGGGTCACCAGGATGGCATCCGGGATCAGCGTATCTGCGGCAACCACGGACTCAGCGAGCGGATTACCCGTAATGAAGGGATCGATCAGGATGAGCGATCCGCCTGTCTCGATTTGAAAGGCCGAATGACCGAAAAACGTGAGCTTCATGATCAGCGTCGGGTTGGGCTACTTCATCAGGATCATCTGGTGGGTCTGGATACCGGAAGCACTTTCCAGACGTACGAAGTAGGTGCCCGAAGGCAGCGTACCGGCATCAAAGCGGACTTCGTACCGCCCCGGTTGATGCTCGGCATCCACCGGCTGAGCAATCATCTGTCCAGAGAGGTCCCAAATAGAAACGCGGATGCGCTCCTGCGCCAACACCTCGTAACGAATGGTGGTCGTTGGATTGAACGGGTTGGGAAAATTACCCTCAAGCAGCACATTGGCTGAGGGCGCATCTGTCCCCAAACCCACCTTCACGGTGGGTGATGACGCTCCTTCACCGTCTGGATACATGGCTGTGACCCGATAATGCCGCACGGCCGATGGTGGCGCGCGATCCAGCCACTCCATGCGGCTGCCAACCCGCACGGCGCTCTCTAGCGTGGCTGCCTGCCGAAACAACTCCCCGTCATCCGATACATCGATACGGTAGCTGGATATTTCCTCATCACCGGAATCGAAGGAGAGGAGGATACCGTCCTGGGTACGGCTGACCTGCAGCGCCGAGGCGGTCTTCCGAAAAGACAGCATACTGGGCACCAAGCGATCGGGCAGGATCCCGGCCTCCTCCAGGATCCGTGAATCCGGATCATCAAAGTCCAGGCTCCATATCCGACCTGCCAGCGCGTCCACCCTTCCAGCGCTCAGGCCATCCAGAGCGGGGCCAGCGAGCGCCTGAGCGAATAGATGGATGCCGTCCAGTTCGCCCGTGAGGGATGCCGAGAGGTCAGGACGGGCAGATGTCAAGCGATATCCCAGGCGCACCTCGGAAAAATCCCCTGCACGAGAGGCATCAGCCGAGAACAGCAGGGAATCCTGGACCTGCCCATCCACATGCATCCGCATCTTCTGCTGCGCGGCGTGGTGCACCAGGGCCACGTGATGCCATGTACCGTCCGCAATGGGTTGTTTCGATCGCATGGCGTAATGCCGACCCTCCCGTCCGGTGTACACCGTCAGATGCCCACGCTCATCCAGGATGGCCTCCATGGGATAGGGGTCTGCCTCGTCCCCTGTCCAGGTCGACGCCACCACCTGGTCCAACGCCGAGGAGCGAAGCCACCAGGTCATGGTCCATGCATCATCGCCCTCTGGTACAGGGTAGTCTGCTCTGATGCGGGGAGCCGTGTTGGCATTGCCGTGCAGGGCCAACGCCCGATGCTGCCCCATCGCACGCGTTTCCAGCACATCCCAGACCGTCTCCACTCCGAATCCGGTGCCCTCTTCAAATCCCTGACGTACCGGCATGAGGGGTACGGCCCGCAGGGATGAACGCTCGGAGGCCGACGTTCGCATAAGAAGACGGATTGCTGTGCCGCGGGACAATCCATCCGAAGGGTAGGAGAGAATCCATTTCCCCGGCTGATCCGCTGCCTTGGCCTCGAGGATATGATCGTAGCGTCCGGTCGTGCCGGCAACGCGGGCCTCAAGCACGCGCCAGCCAGGTGGCGCATACACTGCCAGTCCACCAATTCGCTCCTCCCCCTCCCATACCAGGAACTGGGAAACGGTATCCGAGGCGGCTGCGCGCGTCTGTGGAGACGACAGCGCCTGCAACTGAGCCCGGGCAGATCCGGAGCTCAAAAAGAGCAGCAGCGACAGGAATGCCGCCACCCTACGGGAGTATGCCGGGGTGTGCATGGGAAGAAATGAAGACATGGAAAGCGCCATCAGGGTGGGAAAATCAGGATGGCGCGGCGGGCAAGGTATCAGGTCGAAGCGGCTGTGTCAAGCCACGCATCAGGCCTGTTTTGGATTATGGTGGAACAGATCCGATTCGGGGCGCACACAAAGAAGCCATGCCTTATCACCAGTCTACCTTACTGCCATGCGCGTATTCGTTACCGGGGGAACCGGTTTCGTGGGAAGATACATCGTCGACGAACTGCTTCAGTCGGGTCATGAGGTTCGATGTCTTGTCCGCAAGCCGGCCGCGAAGCAGCTCCCCGATGGGGTTGAAACGGTTGTGGGGGATGTCCTTGAACCGTCAACCCTGGGCCCCGCCCTGGAGGGTGTGCACGCTGTTGTCCACCTGGTCGGAATCATAGAAGAGCGCCCCGCCAGGGGTATTACGTTCGACCGCCTGCATCGTCAGGCTACCGAGAACGTCATCGAGGCGGCACTCTCATCGGGCGTCAGCACCTGGATTCAGATGAGTGCCAATGGCGCACGAAAGGACGGTGTATCGGCCTACCAGACCAGCAAGTGGCAAGCGGAGGAAGCTGTACGCGGGGCAGGGTTCACGCATTGGACCATCTTTCGACCCTCCCTTGTCTTTGGGCGTCCCGCACCCGGGCAGCCCGAGTTTGCTACCCAACTGGTCTCTGATCTGATCAAACCCTTTCCCGTGTGGCCCATCTTTGGCGATGGCAGGTTTGCCATGCAGCCCATCCACGTAACGGACGTGGCCAAAGCGTTTGTGGGTGCGCTGGACCACGAAGGTGCCCATGGAAAGACTTGGTGCCTGTCCGGACCAGAAGCCATTTCTTTCAAAGAGATCATCCAACGCATTGCCGCAGGCGCCGGTGTGCGCCAGAAACCCATGATCCCCCAGCCACTCTGGCTCATGCGGCCGGTTGTTGCCGTGCTTGGAGGCATCCTGTTGCCCATCAGCTCTGATCAGCTGGAGATGCTTGTGGAAGGAAACACGTGCGATGGCAGCGATGCGGCAGCACAATTCTCCCTGTCCATGCGTCCGTTCAACGCCGATACGTTGGCGTATCTCAGGTAGTGTATCTCAGGTAGTGCCTGACGACGCATTCCGTGATGGAGCGTACAACGCAAAAAGGGGCGGGGCGACCATGTCGCCCCGCCCCTTCCTTCAATCAGAAGCCTTCACATGGCGGGCAGCGCCGCTGCCCGCACATCGTGCGGCCTAGAGGTCAACCTGCTTCTTCTTGACCATGAAGAGTCCCGATTCGATGCCTGTGACCAAGATGGTACCGCTCTCGAAATAGGGATAGTTGCTCCAGGTGCCGTTGAATCCAGCCTCGTTGTCACCGACAGGGTTGACATCGAAGTAGCCCACTTCCACCGGGTTGGCAGGATCGGAGATGTCCAGGATGCGCAGGCCAGCACTGTAATTGGACTGGTACATGAAGTTGCCCTGAACGTACAGGTTGTGGTCTGAGGCAGCCGTCGTCCCCATCATCTCTTGCACCAGGATCGGATCATCCAGATCACGCACGTCAAAGATCATGGTACGGGTCCGGCTCTGTTCTCCCGATACCTCATCGAGCTCGTCATTGACGTAGAAAAACTCCTGGTTTTCCGTCAGCCATCCCTGGTGGGTATACCCTGCGTTCGGGTACTCAGCGGTCGAGAGGGCGATCGGGTTGTCCTTGTCCGTCACGTCAGCAATCGAAACTGCCGTTTCGTTGCCACCAAAGCAGATTTCTTTACCCGCATGCTCGGTGTCAGGACCGGTATAGATGACACACTGTGCGTCGTGCGAGTATCCGGTGCCGGCGCGACCCGTTCCCTCGTGACCAAAGCAACCCGCAAATGTCGGGTTCAGTGGGTCATTGATGTCGATCATGTGCAAGCCACCACCACAGGTCTCGCCACCCGAGTTGACACCCACTGCATAGGCAAAACCGGTGTCCTCGTTAATGACGATGTTGTGTGCCGAGCCGATCTCACCGTAAAAGGCATCCGACTCAAACGTCTGCGGTTCGCTGACATCAAGGAGATGATTCAGATCGAATACCTGCATCCCGTGCTGTCCAGAACCGTCAGCCACGATATAAGCGTAGTTCTTGAACACTTTCATGTCGCGCCAGGACGCTGCATTGGCCCCTTCTGTCATGGGAAGGTCGCCCAGGTATACTGGATTTTCCGGATCGGTCACTTCCACGAACGACGTTCCATTGGTGCGCCCGGCCAAGGCGAACTCACGCCCCGACTCAGCATCTGTCCAGCCCCAGACGTCGTTCATGCGGATGCCTTTGCCACCGCCCAGATCTCCAAGGGCAACAAACGAAAGCAGATCGACTTCAGAACAGGCGAAGCCTTCGACATCGCCATCGGCACAATCCACGCGACCGCCGGAAATACTCGGGTAAAGGTCCATGTAGGCTGTTTCGACGACCTGGACCAATTCCCAGCCGTCTTCACCGCGCTCAAGAATGGAAGCCGAGTCGTTTCCGCCCTGCCCCACGACAGCTACGTCACCAGAGATGGCGAAGGCGGTTGCGCCGCTCACATCCCCACCCAGCAGCTGCTGGGCGCCCGTGATCTGCTGATCGATGTTCATGTACTCGTAGACGGGGCCCTGCGAACCCATCCAGATATCATTGCCGGCGAAAGCGATCGGGGAGCCTGAGTTGGGCGCCTGCGGCGCATAGGGAAGCATGATCCCGGCGAAGTTCCACACATTCCCACTGTTCATGTACAGCACGGCCCCACCCAGCATGCCACCCAGTCCGGGCGCTGCGATGGCAGCCATGGGACCCTGCATGGCGATGCTGAGCCCGAGGTTGGCCTCGTCGAGAAGACCGGGGAACTTGGTCAGGGCAGTACCGCCACGCCACTCATTGGCATCGGCATCGTATGCGTAGGCATATACGTCACCGGAAGCACCGGACTCCTCCGTCTGACCCGTGTAGGGAGCTGCAACAAGCAGGTTGGTCCCTTCCATGGCTACTTCGAGCCCGAAGAAACCTCCTTCGCCCTCGTACGGGCTTTCGAGCGTGGAGTGCAAGGTCCACTGACCATCTTCGCCACGGTGGTAGACAAAGACACCACCCTTCTGACCATTGAATCCAGCCGCTCCGATGGCCACAAAATCGCCGGAAAAAGCAATGGATCGACCGAAGGAATCCTCCTCACCAACGACATCGGGTAGGAGCTTGGCAGTCTCCATCCAGTTCCCATCGGCATCCCGCTGGAACACCCAGACGCCTCCCGTAGAATTGTCAGCCAGTGTCGCACCAACGAACAGAGTGTTTTCGTCGGCCGCAAGTGCTCGACCGAAGCGATCGTCGTTGCCATCGTTGTCGGAACGGACAAGCTGGGTGACTTCTGCCCACTGCCCGTCGTCACCCTTCCGATAGACGTAGACAGAGGAGTTGGTAGCGTTTTGACCGGACATGCCGACAATGACATCGCCACCGGCCTGGGCAACAGAGCCACCAAACTGCTGTGCTTGGGCCGTGATGCTCATGGCTGCAAGCAGCATGATGGACAGAAAGGTCCAAGTAATCTTCTTCATAGCTGGGATCTGATTGGAAAGAATTGCTGGAAAACCCGGGCGGGGCACTGCAAGGCGCACTACACCCGCCCTATCTCACGATCGGTACAGCAAAATGTTACGCTCCGCAGCACTGGTCCGTTGTCACCGGGATGACAGGCCAGCCCGCGGCGGCATGAGACTATCCAAATGAACGCGCACGTGCACAGGTTCCCCGAAACACGTCAGAATCGGACATGCACGGCATGTGACGAGATGGACCTGAATACCTTGCCTCCCCTGTTCGGCAGTCCAATCAACGGCACTGCATCTCGTCGTGCGCCACGAAGTAGGATCTGAAGGCGGGGTTATCCGGACGCATGCACCCTTCGAGGGAAAGCAGTTCAATGTCCTTGAACTGGACTGGGTGACTTTCACTCTGCAGGGAAAGATAGCCTGCGGTCAGTGGTTGCCCATCCTGAATCACGGAGGGATCATGACCCGAGACGCTGCCGCCTCCGGCCTGCGGGTGTGTGTAGGAAAGGACGACCTGCCCACCTACGGTGTGCTCGATTAGCGAGTCTGCCAGTACCAGGAGTTCCGCCTCCACCCACTCATCGCCGTGAAAGGTCGGCGAGGTCGAGGAGATACAATGACGCGTTTCGAGTGCCCCATCCATGACCACATGGGTTCCGGGGGTACACAGGTTGGCCGTAGAGCGTTCGTCCGTCCCGTTTCCTCCAAGCAGTTGTACTTCGATAGAGACCGGAAAGTCCTGATCCAGTCCCATGACGGAAGCGGGCGGAGAGTGAACCATGACGCCTGAATTTCGCCAGGCCCAACCCGGACCACCGCTCATCTGATCTCCGAAGAAGCGGTACGACAGGCGAAGCCGGTAGTAGGCGTAGGGCGTGTCATGGAACAGGTGCCCGAAGTCTTCATCGAACGCGTCGTAGCCGTCGTAAGAAACCGTAATGGCGCCATCCTCCACCCGGAACGTATTGCGCGCGTCCTGGCCTGCCGCTTCTCCGCGGATCTTGGGCGTCCAACCATCGAGCGTCTGCCCATCGAAGAGTGACACCCAATCCTCCACGGAGGCGTTCGATACGGATTGCTCCCCCGACCCCGTGCATGAGGAAGCAAGAACAGCCACGACAATGATGGCGAAGCACAGGGAATCAGTCAGGAATCGAAAGGTCATAGCGCTTTTTCAAGATGGACATGTGATGTTCGCAATGTCCGGCCAGGATCCATCCCTGTGCACGCACAGTCACAGGAAAACCACTGGCCGTTCCCTGCCAGGTCAGTACGTCGGGACGCAAGCTGTCCATGAGGATGGTAACGGCGGTGCGAAGTCCGGACAATTCAGCCATGATACCGGCCAGTGACCGGTCCTCAACGTAGGAGTGCGCCATGAACACCTCATGGTCCATGCCGGGCAGGGGGGCGCCATCTCCCCGCGCCATGCGCAAAAGACGCGACCCGAAAACCCATTCCGTGTCCAGGATGTGGCCCATGACCTGACGGACGGTCCATTTATTCTCGGCGTACGAGAGCTCGGCTACCCGTTCCCCTTCGCCTGCCATGACCTGCTGCAGACGGCGTAGTTGATGGCTCAGGAATACAACCAGGTCGCCATCCGGTACGGAGTCCACATACCGGCCATAGAACACATTGTACTCGGCAGGATCCGGTCGGATGGACCACGATGATTGGTCGGAGGCGGACATGGCGGGACGGATGGGCAGATGGAGCTCAGAGACGGCACCTATCAGACACGATTGGGCTTAGACACGATGGGTATCTGCGCGCCAGTCTTGAATAGCTTCTTTGATTTGTTTTTCCGTTAGGCCTTCCGCAACGGCACGCTCGGCCAACGCAGGCCATTCGGCATCGGAAGCAAAGCGAAGACCAATGATCTGCCTCACGCTCAGGCGGGCATCAAGGTCGCTGCCCGTCAATGCTTGGGCACGCAGACGTTCCTCGAGCCGAATGACCCGATCCTGCGCCTTGAGGGCGAATGAACGCGCGTAGAATGCAACGCCTACGAGCGCCAGATTGGTGGCAGAAAGGAGCGCTGCCGCATATTGCGTCTGGGTACCCCATGCCTGTACCAGATGATACACCGACCCGATCAACGTCAGGAAGGCAATAGGCATGATGACAAAATGAAATCCGGGCTCGTAGCGTGCGTGGTTTTTGTAGTGCTGATCAGACATGGGCGTTCCAACTAAAGAAATGGGGAAACGGGAATAGAATGCCGTACAATACGAACCAGGAGATAATCCAGCCCTATCGCCCCTTCACAACCGCTCTTCTGTGAACGCTGCCATCCTCCTCAACCTGCAGCATGTACAGGCCAGGTGCCAGGTGGATCGTGTCAAGTACCCAGGTCGAGACCCCGGATTCACTGCCCGCTTTTGTCTCCCGCAAGACCGTTCTCCCAAGCAGGTCGAACAGCGTGATCGTTCGTTCAGTCGGCGCGCCTCCCTCCACGGCAATGCGAAGTCGGGATGCGAACGGATTTGGATAGGCCTCGATCAGCAAGGTTTCGGACGGCATTTCCGGGCGATTCTCCCGATCTACACCCGATCTGATTTGCCGATAGATGGCTATGCCGGGCTGAGGGGGCGCCCCCATGTCCCTTCCCAGGATGATGACGCGGCCCTCGTCCTCCGTCAGGTACGACCACTGCGACTGCTCACCCGGTCCCTGAGCTACTCCCGACGGCTCTGCGCTCGACAGGATCTGACCGCTGATGGCATGTACGGAAACGGAGCGGTCCGCCGAGACGAAATAGGAACCATCAGCCAGAAAATGCTTGGTTGCCAAGAGGGAGAATCCGTGGACTTCAGCCGTTTCAGCATCGTATATCTGCGGTCCGAAACTGCCCACCCACTGCCCGGCAGGGTCGGCGTAGGCATCCAGGTTCTGGGTCTCCCGCTGCCACATGATCTGGCCGTCCGAATCTCGCAGCTTCGTCAGGTTCTTGGACTTCGTTCCCGTGTAGATGAATCCTCCCTGGGGATCGAATCCCATGACAAAAGGCCATCCTCCAATGAACGCTTTCCATTCAATGAAGCCATCCTCCACCCGGAGTTTGCGCAGATAATTGTCCCCGGTGCCGACGTAGAGATGACCGCCTGAGAACACCAGCTTCCGGATCTGCCCCCAGCCCTGTCCCTGCGGAACCGTCCAAAGCAGCGATCGGGACTGGATATCGAAAAGACCTACCTGGCCTCCAACGGTCCCCCCAACCGCAATGAATCGTCCATCCTCCGATACAGCCAGCTCCAACGACTCCAAGAGCCTGCCCACAGGAGTACTGAGCGGCTCTTCAACGCTCCAGACAGGCTCTCCCGTCCAGCCATCCAGAACAACCATCGTGTAGGTCGAAGGACGACGGAACCACCAGTGGGTCGGGTTGATCACGTAGGCAACCCACCTGCCGTCACTCGACATATCACCACCCCAGATTTCCCAGCCTGGCGTATGCTCCCAGAGCAATGTCCCGTCGAACGCATATTTCTGGACCTTGCCCGAGGCCATGAGGGTCGAATCCGTGTCGGCGTCGCCCGTGCGTACCCAGTTTTCCTGTCCTGGAAAGGCAACGAAGGTACCCTCGGACTCAGATACCGCTCCTCTCCAAAACCCAGTGGGCGTTTCGATGACCTTCTCCAGCTCGAAACGAGGGATGGCTTGCGGCAGGGGCTCCAACACGATGTCCAGTCCCTCGGTCGCACCTTTCTGCAGCGGCAGAACCTGTCGCAGCCGATCGTCGGACTCGACAATCAACAACCAGTCATCGCGATCCCGGACAGAGACCTCAAACGAAACGGCACCACCGCCAGTTGACTGCACGGGAACGATGTAGGGATCCGAGAAAGCAGTCCTGAGCTCCATTCGGACCATCCCCGTTCCGTTGCGTACTGTCCCCTCCACCCGCATCGGGCCGGACATGGCCTCTGAAGGGGTTGGTCGACCTAGGTTCTCGAACGTGACCCGCTTGGCCAATGGGAACTCATCCTGCCCCTCGGCACCCCTGTCGACCAGGAAACGGAAAATGATTTCGCGTTCAAAGAATCCCTGCGGAGCACCCGCCTCGTAGACGCCAGACGACCACGCCTGCACCCACGTCGTTTCAGCGGGCGCCAACGCGATGTATCCTCCGTTCGGAAAGGTGGCGAATCCGCCACCGGGATTGGGGTAGTCGGGCGATTCGAACTGGAAGGAAAACCGCTCCGGGGATGGTTGACTGCCTTGGTTCACCACGCGCACCATGAAATTGGGCTTCCCATCCAGTGGATATACCAACGTGTCCGGGCTGACCCAGGTCAACTCATGGTCATGGAATGAACCGGTCTGTGCGTGGATTTCGGCCTGAGGCAGAAGAGCTGCCACGAGGAGAAGAGCGCCGAGGGCGCGATAAGCGGTGTGCATGAAAGGATGTATATTGGGGGAGCGCCTTGGTACGGATGTTAAAACCATGTACGATCGTCCGCAACGTCTGGATGTGCCGGCTCCTGCAGAGCCAACCCCACCGGCGAAGACTGCCGGTGACAGTCAGGTCAGCACCCATTACTGGGACTGGTGTCCTCGCTGTTCCAATCGATTGGAGTCCGTCAAGTGCAAATACGTATGCCGGCGCTGCGGCTACTTCATGTCCTGTGCAGATTTCGATTGACCCGAGTGATCAATGATCACTTGTACACGTCAAACAGATACGCATATTTGACGGTCAGTCCTTTCACGACGGGCTCACCCGGAAACGTGTCATTCATGGTCAGACTGTCCAATCGGTTGACTGAGTTGTAGACGACGAACAACCCAGTATTAGCTGCCTGAAGCCATCCGAAGCGAATGTTCATCGACCATTCTTGGGACTGGTCGTTGTACTGCCCTAAAGCTTGCACGTAGATCCGAGGAGAAAAAGAGTACGACGCACGGGCGCGGAACAGGTTGGTAATGAACGCGCCACCCGGCAAATCCACTCGGTTGTGCCCGAGGGCGAACTCGGCGGTAATCGTGTCGCCGTAGCGGGCAGTAAGCTCCGGAACCCAGGCCGTGCGTGTTCCCCCGAAAAACCCACCTTGGTTGAGTCGGATTTCGAGTCGAACGGGGCTGCGCTCGGGCATCATGCCGACAATCTGCCACTCGGAATGGGAATAGCTGCCCACAGGCACGTTGACACCGTCTGCAATCTCAAAGGGCGACTGAACCCCTTCGAGGGTCCAATTGCGACCCGTGTGGATCTCATATCCAGACCGCCATTCCCAGTGATTGTCCACATGGAGATATCCGGTCTGCTGGAATCCGTCCCGCTTCCAATATCCTCGGTAAGTGACGTGGGGGCGTAACTCCTGCAGATTCAGCAGGTCCCTGGGACGAAATCGGGAGAATGCCGTTGCCGAGAGCTTGCGATAATCAGTCCGTCGAAGGAATCCAATACCGGGATTGAAGGCCTCAGCTACTTCAGTATAGCCCAGCGACAGGATGCCTCGCTCATTCGAGTAATTAGCCATGATATGACCGGCCATTGCATTGCCGCTCACTCCCGGCGTGTCTGAACGCGCCAGGAACCCGGAGAGGGTTCCATACTCGCCAACGCCCCATCTACCGTCCAGGGCATAGACCCTGTTCGAGGCATCATCGGATGCCAAATCCCCCGTATCCATTCTGTTGGTGAAAAGCACACCGACGGCAGATCGGTTTTTCATTTCCCTGAGAACCCTGGCTACCCCGAAATTCGAAGCGGCCAACATGCTGCCGACAGACTCCGTCTGCATCTCCAAGAGGCCGACTTTCCACGAGCCAACGCTACCCGTCACGCGCACACCCCCACGTATCGGAACCGTCGATCCATCATCTCCGATTCCGATGCGCCGGCTGAAGAAAATTTCTGTCTCTCCACTTTCGCCTACTGAGAAAAGTCCCGCATTCTCGAGGAAAAAAGGCCGCTTTTCGGGGAAGAACAGAGAAAAACGATCCAGATTCACCTGCTGCTCATCCACCTCCACCTGCGCAAAGTCCGTGTTGAAGGTGGCATCAAGCGTCAAACTGGGCGTGATGGAGTACTTCACATCTACTCCGAAGTCGGATCCGATGGCCGTCTCCGGATTGACCACCGTGTGATCATGCTGTGCCGAAGACAGAGCGTAGGGGAGCAACTTGAGATTGCGGGGCACGGGGACCTTCAGATCAGACAGGGTGCCGGCGTGGGTAACCCGCGTCAGGGAGAACTGGCGCTCGAGGGGTGACCAGAAGGCGGTCTCATTGTTGCGGCGAATGGTACGCTCGAAATTGATCCCCCACGTTTGCATGCTGGCCGTAGGAAAACGGAGCGTATTGAATGGAATGGCAAATTCAGCCGACCACCCATCATCGGTAATCCGGGTGACCACGTCCCATGCAGCATCCCAGTTCACGTTCAGTCCGCCGCCGGATCCGCCACTCATCCGGCTTCCAAACCCGGTCCCACCCGAGGAGCCGATCAGTTGGGCATCATACTCTGCTCCTGCCACGTTTGTCCCGAAAACGAATCCATTCTGCTGGTCTGCGAAGGTATCCAGTATGAACCGGAAACTGTCCGAATCGCCGAGAGAGGCATCCCTGCGACGATCCGATACAATAAGCCCCGATGGATCCGGGTCCAGCAGAACCGCACCGATATAGAGCATACTTCCATGGACGCCTACCCTGACACGCGTATCAAAGCTGGCCGGCTGCCCGTCAAAAGGCGTCGTCTGTGTGAACGCATGGGCAAATGGCACGTGGTCCCACGCAGGGTCGCCCTCAATAAGGCCGTCCAAGGTCGGTGCTGCCGAGAGCGTGACTGCTTGAACGTCAGGACGATCCGTGCTTTGGGAAAAGACAGGCACGGCCATGATGAGCGTGAGGCAGGCGCACCCCAGCAGTTTGGGGAGTGCTCGTGGATGGGTCATCGATGTCGTATTCATTCGTGGGAGGTAGGCATGGTTTGCAGCGCTTCGCTGGCCAAGGTTGCCCGCTGATTGAGTTCGTCGTACTGCCGCTGTAGTTCGAGCAGACGCTCGTAAGCATGATTGCCCGGTTTCTGGTCTGCTGCCATCACCATGCTGCGCAGGTATCCGATCTGGTTCTGAAGCATGGGCGGGGGATAGCTGTCGGAGTTGTCCGTTACCAGTTGGGCCCGGACTTCCTGTAGCTCATGCACGGGGTTGGCTTCGGCTTCGGCAAGGCGCCGCCGCCGATCCCGTCGACCTGTCTCCGGGGTCTCCACCTCTTGGGGAGCGTCTTCGAGCAGGGCATCAATCCAGTCCACCAGATCGGCGGCGGCGCCCTCCAACTCCCGGATCTGCCAGACCAGTGCGTACTGCTCCTCCAAGTCAACCACCGATATGCCCTCCGCGACTACGGCAGGATCCGGCAGCAATTCGAAAGGCATCTCGACGTGCCACTGACCTACCGTCAGCCGGGCTCGGTACGGTCCCGGTGTGGCCCGAAGTCGACCCGCCATTTCTCCTCCGGAACGCAACGGCCCATCCACATTGAAATCCCATACAAACCGGTTCAGTCCCTGGTTGGTGTCCAGCCCCTCCACGGGAGCGGGAGCTCTCTGTGGACCGCGCATGCCCTGTTCGCTCGGGGCCTCCTGACGCGCCGACGTGTTGTGGTAGCGCCTCACAACCGCGTCATCATGGAGGATTTCCAGCGTGATGTCTGCATCCTGCGTTTCCGTCAGCCAGTAGTCGAAAACCACGCCGGCCGATGTGTAGACGGGATCGGCCGGACCGCTTTGACGCGCGTACCGGCGCTCCATCACCACCTGACCCGGAGACAGGAGCTCATTAGTATCGGGACCCTCGAACGAGCGCAGGGGCTCGATCCGGTCCATGATCCAGAAACCGCGTCCCATGGTGGAGAGCACGACATCACCCCTGACAATGCGCAGGTCGGTGATGGGCGATGCCGGCAGGCCCTGATCGAATCGGTGCCATTGCGCTCCGTTGTCCATCGAAACGAAAAGACCGTACTCGGTGCCGGCAAAGAGCAGGCCTTCACGCACCGGATCCTCACGAACCACCCGCACCGGCGTATCGATCGGAATCCCGTTCGACCCATCCGTCAGCCGCGTCCATGTCGCCCCAAAATCGTCGGTTCGGTAGGCGTACGGCTCGAAATCATTCAGGAGGTACCGGTATCCGGTCACGTACGCTGTTCCCGGGTTGTGCGGACTCGGGTCGATGTGCTGGATGCGTCCCTCGGGGGGCATGTCCGGCGGTGTGACCTCGGTCCAGGTTTCGCCGCCGTCGCGGGTCACATGGACCGGCCCGTCGTTGGCGCCGGTCCAAATGAGCCCGTCCTCGATTGGGGACTCTTCGATCACGTAAAGGGTTGAATAATGCTCCTCACCGGTGATATCCCGGGTGATCGGGCCTCCCGAGATGACCTGTCGTTCCGGACGGAACGCGGTCAGATCCGGGGATATGGTTTCCCAGGTGATGCCGCCGTCCATGGTCTTGTGGACATACTGCGAACCGTGGTAGACCACATCAGGATCGTGCGGGGACACCTCGATGGGTACCGTCCGCTGGAAACGGTAGGGCAGCTCAGCCGGATTGCGGCCGTACATGTTCATGGCGCCCACGTAATAGTTGCGCGACTGTCCTGTGCGGTTGGAATAGAGGTAGAACCGCCCCTTGCAGTTGGAATAGACCACTTCCGGATCACCCGGCTTGGGTACGGCGGGACCCGTTTCACATCCACCAACGGCTTCCCAGTAGGACTGAGGCCCACCAACGCGGTTGCCGGTGGCGTTGGACGGCACGCGCACGGTCGTATTGTCCTGCTGACCGGCATAGAGCCAGTACGGATCTCGGTCGTCGATGTCGACCTGGTAGAGCTCAGCGGTGGGCTGATTGTGCTGCGTGGACCACGTCCAGCCGTCATCCAGCGTCACATTCACCCCACCGTCATTGGACTGGATCCAGATAGCCGTATTGTCCGGATTGATCCAGATATCGTGGTTGTCGCCGTGCGGCGTACTGCGCCGTTGCCAGGTCTTGCCGGCATCTTCCGAAATGAAGAAGCCCGTACTGCTGGCAAACACCCGATCGGGGTTTTTCGGATCGGCGTCCACGTTGGTGTAATAGAAAGGCCGGTCCATGAGGGGACGGTAGTTGGACACGAGGTGCCAGGTCTCCCCTTCGTCGTTGGACCGGTAGAGGCCCTCCTCGTCCGGCGTGGTCTCCACGAGGGCATACACGCGGCTCGGATCGGCAGGCGTGACCGCAAAGTCGATTTTTCCGATCAGATGATCGGGCAGCCCCTCCGTTTTCATTTCCCACGTTTCACCGCCATCGCGGGAGACATAGATGCCGTTCTCACTGCCATCATCCCCAGAAATGATGGTCCATGGCTTGCGCTCGGCGCGCCACATGGATGCGTAGATGGTCGAGGGGTCCGTCGGGTGCAGTTCCAGATCAATGCCGCCGGTTTGCTCCGATACGAATAGCACATGGTCCCAGGTGTCTCCGCCATCGGTGGAGCGATAGATGCCACGTTCCGGGTTGTTGCCGAACGGACTGCCCAGCGCTGCCACCCAGACCACCTCCGGATTGGTGGGATGCACGACAACGGCACCTATCTGTCCCGTGTCCCGCAGCCCCTTGAACTCCCAGGTCTCGCCGCCATCGGTGGATTTGTACAGCCCCCGCCCGATGATCACGTTGCTTCGGATGCCATCCGATCCCGTGCCCACATAGATGATGTCCGGATCCGAGTTGGCGATGTCAATGGACCCGATAGAGCCGGTTTCGAAGTACCCGTCAGACAGATTATGCCAGCTGGCACCGGCATCGGTCGTTTTCCAGACGCCACCACCTGTGGAGCCCATCACAAACATGTGCGGATCGGAGCGATGACCAGCCACAGCCGTCACCCTTCCGCCGCGGGAAGGTCCTACATAGCGGAATTGCAGATCGCCGAACTGCTCGGAGAGCGTAAGCAAATCCGGGGAATCGGCTTGCTGGCCCGATGCAGGCACAACCGACAGGAACAGGAAGATCGTAAAAAGGAGGACCGGGGTACGGAGCATGACAACCGGGGGGCGTATATCGAAAAGCACGGCAACCTACCATTGTCCGAGTCGGCGGTCAACCGGAGATTTTCCACGACAGGATTCACTGTGTTCTGGATGGATCGATGACCCCAAGGGACGTATCATGGCACGTCCCACCTCACGCACTACCATGCTGACCCTGATCAAGAATGCGACCGTCTTTGCTCCGGAGCCCTTGGGGATCCGGCAGGTGCTCGTTGCAGCAAACCGCATCGTCTACGTCGGCCAAGCGGTACCTGAGCTCGATGCCAGGCTCAACGTGGATGAAGTCGATGCCGATGGGGCCCGGCTCATTCCAGGGTTCATTGACCCGCACGCTCATGTCACAGGTGGCGGCGGCGAAGCCGGATTCGAAACCTCAGTCCCGGCTCCCGTCCTGACCGATTACACACGGGCGGGCGTGACAACCGTGGTGGGGCTGCTTCGGACGGACGACCTTGTGCGCACCACATCTGCCATGATTGCACGCATCAAGGCGCTTCGCAGTGAGGGCCTGAGCGCTTGGGGCTACACCGGGGGATATTCTCATGCTACTCGTCAAAGGCGAGCGCAAGGAAAGCCGACAGGCCATCGAAGAAGCCATCAACCGACACCACTCATGATGCCATGCTCCGTTTCATTTACGTGGTTCTTCTGCTCTCAACACCCGGCTGTATGACGGCTCAGGAATCGGCGCTTGTCCAGCTCTCCGGGATCGATTCCTCGATCGAGCAGGAGGTCCGCTATGCCGGCGTCAACAACTTCATGGGCCGGCCCATTCGGGGATATGAGGCGCCGGAAGTCATGCTATCCCGCGAGGCAGCCGAGGCCTTGTCCATGGCGCAGCAAGCAGCCCAGGAGCAGGGGCTGTCCCTGCTGGTTTTCGACGGATACCGACCACAGCGCGCAGTGGATCATTTCGTGCAGTGGGGCGCCGACCTGACCGACACGCTTAACCAAGACATCTACTACCCCAATGTCCCCAAGGCGGAGCTCTTCCAACGCGGTTACATTGCGGAGCGCAGCGGTCACAGCCGGGGCAGCACGGTGGATCTGACACTGACCCGGAACGGCCAGCAATTGGATATGGGTACGCCCTTTGATTTCTTCGATGAACGATCCCATACCGAGAATCCCGGCATTACCGGAGAAGCCATGACCAACCGGTTGCTGCTAAGGGAAATCATGAGGGCTGCCGGCTTCCGCAACTACGTCAACGAGTGGTGGCACTATACGCTTATTGACGAGCCATACCCGGATACGTATTTCGATCTACCCATTGAGTGAAAAAGACGGCCGAAAAACGCATCCCGAATACGGGTACGCCGTAGGTTGCCTTTACCTTTTGAATACCGTCCTGCTTGATCATTGTCCCAACCAGTCCGTCTACTCATGATCCGTCTCCCGGTTGGAGCGCTGCTTCTCTGCGCCATGCTCCTGCTTCCATCCCCGTCTGCTCTTGCCCAGTCCACCCCTGAGTACTCCGGGCCCATCGGAGCCGAAAACGAGATAAGGGCCATATATGCCAGTGAGGCCCCACGCATTGATGGCATACTGGACGAGGCGTTGTGGACCCGCACCCCGATTGCCGGCCCCTTCGTACAGCTGGATCCCGTAGAAGGAAGGGCTCCGGCCTACCCTTCCGAGATGCGCATTGCCTATGATGAGAACAACCTTTATTTCGGGCTGAGTTTCTACGACGACAGCCCGGATGAAATCCGGGCCCGCAATCTGGAGCGCGGCGGTCCGAACGGGAATGACGACATGTTCTGGCTGCTCATCGACACGTATGATGACGACCGGAACGCCTATCTCTTTGAAACCAACGTGCTGGGCACCCAGGATGATGCCATCATCACCGATGAGGCCATGTCCTACTCGGACTGGCAATGGGACGGCATCTATGAATCCGAAGGGCGTGTTGCCGACGATGGCTGGCACGTGGAACTGGCCATCCCTTTCAAGACGATCCGATTCGACAACGCCGATGAATTGACCATGGGCGTGGCCATCATGCGTTTCCTTAACCGTACGGGAGAGCGGTCCATGTGGCCCTTCATCCCGCGCGAGTACAGCGCCGGCATCTTCCAGGTCTCCCAGTACGCCACGCTGCGCGGCATCAAGAATGTGGAGCGTGGTCGCAACGTGCTCATCAAGCCCTACGTCATTGCGGGCGCTCAGGAATTCCGGCTTGATCCGACTACGACAGACACGGATACGCAGCAGGATATTGGCGTGGACGTCAAATGGGCGGTCAATCCGAACGTAACCTTGGACGTTACCGTCAATACGGACTTTGCGCAGGTAGAAGCCGACAATGTGCAGCTCGACCTGACGCGCTTCAACCTGTTCTTCCCCGAAAAACGTGAGTTCTTCCTGGAGCGCGCCGGGTTATTCGAATTCGGGGATTCCCGTCAGACGGAAACATTCTTTTCGCGCCGCATTGGCATCACGAACGATATCCTGGGTGGCGCCCGGGTTGTTGGACAGTTCGACCGCTATTCTGTGGGCGCCCTCACTATCCAGACCGCCGAGAACAAGGATCTGGGCATCGATGCGGCCAACAACACCGTTCTCCGAGGCCGCGCTGACCTGCAGGGTCGCACGACAGTGGGCGGCATCTTCACGAATCTGGAGCAAGGCGACTTTTCAAACCGTGCCTTCGGGGCCGATGTACGAAAACGTTTCCTGGGCAACAGCGAAATCAGTGCCTGGTACTCCCGTGTAGAAGACAGCCGGCCCGACCTCTCGGATGCGGCGGGTTCGATCAGCCTCGATATTCGCCGGGCTGACTACGGCTTCGGTGGCTCCTACAAAAATGTGGGTAAGCGCTACAATCCTGCCCTGGGGTTCGTACGCAGGAGGGACATGGTCAGCTACGCCGGTTTCCTCTCCTATAGCCCGCAAGTGAACGGAGATCTGGTCCGGTCCTATTCCGTCAACACCTATGCCAGCCTCATCAATGGTCAGGATGGGGGCAAACAGTCCTCCAGTTACGGTCTGCGAGCCAACGTCCGCATACGGACCAACGACCGACTGGACGTCAGAATCGACAACAACTTCGAACGATTGGACCGTTCATTTTTCATCCGGCCTGATGCCGAAATCCTGGCCGGCGACTACCGAGCGACAAGCATATCCGGCAGCTTCAGGACGGATAACTCAAAGCTCTTCTCGACGAGCGGCGGCTATGCCTGGTCACAGTACTTCGGAGGAACGCGCGAGAACTGGGAAGGGGGATTCGGTCTGCGGACAGGCAAGTACCTGAACATGGAAATGGGTATTTCCCACAACCGGTTTGATCTGCCTATTGACAATGGACGGTTCGAAGCCACAACCATCAGCTCGAACATCAACATGGCTTGGAGCCGGGATCTGTTTGCCAAGGCCCTGATCCAGTACGACAACTTTTCGGGCGATATCCAGGCCAACATCCGGATTGACTGGATCCACTCCCCTGGTGCAGATCTCTTCCTTGTCTTCAATACCAACTACAACTTCCACAACGCGGATGATCAGTTTGATCCGCGCGCGCGGCTCCTGAACAACCAAGTTGGCATCGCCAAGCTGACTTACGTCATCCAGCTGTAGCGGGAGCTACCGCGTCAGCACGACGGTCCGGTGGGCCATCCCACGCTCGGACATCAACCGTACCATGTAAAGCCCGTTGGCCAGGTCAGAAAGGTCCAGATGGACCCTTCCCGGCGCTGCCTGCTGTTCGAAAACAACACGCCCGAGCACATCCATCACCTGGACCATTGCGTTCCGGTCCGATCCGGTGACGTCCAGGTCAACAGCACCGGTTGAAGGATTCGGCCACGGCGCTGATAGCGAAAGGGCTCCGGGCACGCTGTGGGGACCATCTACCGAGGTAACCGTCGACGGGCCGAACGAAGCCATGACTGGCAAGTGATCCGACGTCCGGGCATAGAAGGAATTGACCGTCACCAGGTTGGTCAGCACGCGTGTTGTGCCTTGCAGCCACAAGGCATCGGCCTCGTTCGAGACGATGATATGATCCAGAAAGGACCCACTTTGAAAAGAGAAACCGCCTGCCTCTTCCAGGGGGAGCGTCAGCACCTCGTAGTCCGCTGGATCGTCAACGAAAGGCTGATAGGGGGATGGCTGGCCATTGTAGGTGGATGAGACCAGTTCATCATTGTAGTCGCCGAGGAAGAATACGGGCTGGGAGGCCAAGCCCGTGAAATCGATGTGGTTCTTGATGCGTTTGGCTGCTTCTACCCGGCGTTCGTAGGACGTTCGATCAGAGAATGCCTTCATGTGCACCGTAATGAAGGTCGCGACGAAGGAGGTATCGGGCAGGGTGACAGAAAACTCTGCTTTGAGCGGAGGCCGTCCGGCAAACGCATAGTCGAATGACTGCAGGATGTGGGTTGATTGCCGCAGTTGGAGCACCCGTGTATCCCATATGTACCCGATGCGCTGCTCGCCTGAATCCGTTGCCAACAGACCGGACCAATGATCGGGCAGACCCGCTACCAGCTCATCGAAACGATTGGAGCGGGCTATTTCCTGTACGGCCCATATATCCACACCTGACCCTTCAATGATATCCGAGACATTCTCCAGCTGCACGGT
>JAFMNH010000103.1 GCA_017859335.1 Rhodothermales bacterium
TCAGACGATGGGACGCTGTCCTTCGAAGACAAATATCTCCGCGGATCTTCCGGGAAGTCAGGTGGATCGAAGAGCGCGCGGGCAGCCGGTATGGCCTCGCTGGACCGGCGTATTCCAGCGCCTGTTCCGGATGCCACCGCCGATCGGATCCGGGACCTGGCGTTACGCTCCTTCGACGCGCTGGACGGCAGTGGCGTGGCACGCATCGACTTTCTGATGGATGACGCGACGGGTGAGGTCTTCTTCAACGAGATCAACACCATTCCGGGCTCCCTTTCCTTTTACCTGTGGGAGCCGACCGGGCTCTCCTTTGCCGATCTCCTCGAAGAGCTCCTGGCCCTGGCCATCGAGCGATTCGAAACGCGTAGCCGGCGCGTGCGCTCGTTTCAGACGAATCTGCTCGATCTGCGCGCTTCGGGCGGCTTGAAAGGGAAACTGGGGTGATGCCCGGCGCCTGCGGCGCCGGGACACATAGTCAGGTTTGCAGTGCAACGGCCAGGCGGGCCGCGATGTCGGCATTCTGCTTCAACAGGTCCACGTTGGCCGTCACGGCTTTGTCGCCGAGTACGGTTCTGACCGTTGCGAGCAAATACGGGGTAACCTGTGGAGGCGCCAAAGAGCGCGCTGCTTCTGAGTGCAAGGCGTCTTTTACGATGCCTGAAACCTGTTCGAAGGGCAGGGCGGCTTCCGGCGCCAGAGGAACCGTCAGGAGGATGGCAGCGGGCAAGCGGTGGGCGTCGCGAGCCCGCACGATGTCTGCCACTTCCTCGATGGTATCGCAACGGACGTCCACCGGGTGGGTGGATTCTCCACAATAGAAGGCCGGCAGCGTGTCTGTTTGCCACCCCACAACCGTAACGCCAAGCGTTTCTAGTCGCTCCCGGGTGGCTTCAAGGTGCAGGATGGCTTTCGGGCCGGCGCAAACCACGGTCACTGGGCATCGCGCCAGTTCGGTCAGATCCGCGCTTTCGTCTGATGAAGGCGCTCCATTCGCATCCTGATGTACACCGCCAATACCGCCCGTGGCCATGACGCGGATACCGTGGTTGTGGGCCAGCCGGATGGTGGCAGCGACGGTGGTGGCTCCTGTGCGTCCGCGCGCGAGCACCACCGGGAGGTTTCGCAGGCTGACCTTGTCGATGGGTGTCTCCGTGCAGAAGCGCTCCAGGTCGGCCGCCGAGCACTGCGTGCGCACGGCACCGTCCACAATGCCGATGGTCCGGGGCATGGCGCCCCGCGAACGAACGATTTCTTCCAGTGCAAGGGCCAGGTCCCTGTTGGCCGGAAAGGGTAGGCCATGGGAAAGTACCGTCGTTTCCAATGCTACGAGCGGCTCAGGCATCCGGGTTGGTCGGTTGGTCATTAGGTAGATCGCGATGGAGGGCACACAGGGGTAAGAGAAGGGGAGACAACCTACGAAAGGCGGCAAAACCAGGGGACACGACAGGCGATTCATCAATGACAGGCGAACCACCCCCTGCAGCCCTACCTTGATGGACGCCTTGTGGTGGGAGGTCTCCGTATATATAGGTATCCCTTCATCTGCGCGTCTCCGTCCGCGCCTTTCTTGCCTGATGGACCTCTCCCTTGGTATCCTTTCCTGTGCATTCTTTCCCGTGTATCCCTTCTTTCCGGTCACTGAGCCGCCTCCCCATGACACATCGCCGATCCCGTCGGTTCGCTTCCCTGGTTGTGCCTCTTATCGCGGTGCTCTCCGCCTGTCAACCGGCCGCAACCGTTCCCGACGTTGCTGCGCCGGCCATTGATTCGGCGCGGCTCCTCTCTCACGTGGAAACCCTCGCCTCGGACGCCTACATGGGTCGCCGCGCCGGCACGGATGGCGGGCGCATGGCCATTCGTTATGTGGAGGGACAGATGATGGAGATGGGCCTACGTCCTGCCTGTGGAGACGATCTGCGGCAACCATTTTCGTTCGAATCGCGCGATGGAGTAGTGGATGCCACCAACCTCATCGCCATCATTCCCGGCTCGGGGTCGTCTGAAGGGGCTGTGGTGTTGAGCGCCCACTTCGACCATTTGGGGCAGCGAGATACGGATATTTTCAACGGTGCGGACGACAACGCTTCCGGTACGTCGGCCCTGCTGGAGATAGCTCGGGTGCTCAAGGAAGCCCCACTGGCGCACGATGTGGTGTTGGCTGCAGTGGATGCGGAGGAAATGGGGCTTCGCGGAGCACGCCATTTCGTTTCCTCTGGATGTTTTGAGACGCTGGATGTACGTCTGAACGTCAATCTGGACATGATCAGCCGAAGCCAACCAGGGGTTCTGTATGCCGCAGGCACGTACCACTACCCCTTCCTGCGCCCAATACTGGAATTGGTTGGCACGCCGGATGGTTTTTCCTTGGCCTTCGGTCATGACGAGCCCGGCAGTGGCTCGGACGATTGGACGAATGCATCCGATCATGCCCCTTTTCACGCTCAAGGCGTGCCCTTCATTTACTTCGGGGTCGAAGATCACGCGGGCTATCATCAGCCGACGGACGATGCTGCCGACATTACCCCGGCCTTCTTCCTGTCGTCGACAACATTCATTCTGGAGGCCCTTCGAGGGCTCGACGCGCAGATCGATGACTTCCCCAAGCGCTGAGACCATGCCTGCTACGCCCTGGATCGAGCGCCTGACGGTGTATCCGATCAAAGGCCTTCGAGGCATTGACGTAAAACAAGCCAGGTTGTCTCCTTTTGGGCTGGAGAACGATCGCCGGCTCATGCTGACCGATGTTGGTGGCCGGTTCCTGTCCCAGCGGACGCATCCGGAACTGACGCATTTCGAGGTAGCATTCGGGGTGGAGGGTACGCTGACGGTTTCCCATCCGGAGAAAGGATCCATCGTCCTGCCGCTCCGTCCGGATGGCAGGAAAGCGGCAGGAGGAGCGCGTGCATCGGGTCGGGCGGATGTATCGAGTCAGGCGGCACCATCAGATCAGGCGGGGGCATCGCAGCTGGCGCGTGTATCAGGTATCTCAGGTGCGTCGCGCAGCCGGTCCCGTGATGTAGTCATTTGGGGTGATCGGGTGCAGGCCACAACCGTCAGTCCCGAGGCCGATGCTTTCTTTTCAGACGTACTGGCCGAGGCGGTGGAGCTGGTCTGGATGCCTGATGATGCCGACCGCGTGGCAGATCCCGAGTGGGCTCCGGACGGTCACCGGGTCAGCTTTGCCGATGGATTCCCGATTCTGGTGCTGGGCTCTGCCTCCATCACGGAGCTGAATGCACGGCTGGTCACGCCGGTCTCTTCCCGTCGCTTCAGGGCGAACGTGCTTATCGGAGGATCGGCGGCGTGGGCCGAAGACGAGTGGCGTACACTGGAAACGGAGAGCGCCCGATTGGACCTGGTCAAACCGTGTGCCCGATGCGTTGTCATAGCCACGGATCAGCAGACGGGGGAACGATCCAGGGAGCCGACGGCCACACTCGCAACCTATCGCGTCCGGGATGGCAAGGTCATGGTGGGGATGAATGCGGTGGCCGGGCCCAGCGGGGGGCTGCTGACCGTCGGACAGCCGATTCGGATTATATGACCGTTATTTCTGCAGGGTGCTGCGACGAGAGGTCTTTACGGGAACGCGTCAAAGTGCGTTATTACATAGCGGGCGGCCCGGGACCGTCCCGTTACCCGTTGTTGCACAAAAGGTATCCGCTCTGAAGACGCCGGCCAGGCTCCTCGGATCGCATGCCCCGATACCGACCGAGGTACCATCTTCCGAGCTTCTAATCCGATCCCTTCGTCTGCGTTACGGCACCTCGTCCAGGGAGGTGTCCATGTCTGTTGAATCCCTGCTCACTGAGCCGCTCCCGCAGGATTCCCGCTCGTCTGCTGCCCTGTCCGGTCATGTACTGGTTCTGAATCAGGACTATCAGGCGCTCGCGATTACCAGTGTTCAGCGTGCCATCATCCTGCTGCTCATGCAGAAGGCCGAGCTCATCGAGGCAGAGGAGACCCGCTTCGTACGCAGTCCCAGCAGGCGGCTTCCTTGGCCGAGTATCGTGCGGTTGAAGGCGTACGTCCGCGTGCCCTACAAGCGTGTCCTGCTTACCCGCAAGAATGTCATCCAACGGGATGGTCATCGCTGCCAGTACTGCGGATCCTCTGATCGGATTACCATCGACCATGTCATGCCAAGGTCGCGAGGCGGCAAGGATACCTGGGCCAATCTGGTGGCTGCCTGTGTTCCATGCAACAACCGCAAGGGCAACCATACTCCGGAGGAGGCTGGCATGACGCTGGCACGCACGCCGTTCCGTCCCAGTTACGTCATGTATATCCGGGATTTTGTGGGATCCCTGGACCAGTCGTGGAAACCATACCTGTACCTGGCTTAAGGTTGGCGAAGGGATCTTCCCGGTTGGATTGGCGGGTTTTTCATTGCGCTTCCGAATCCGTCCGCATGCCCCGGGGTAGCAAACGCATCCGATTACCTGCACGCGTATTCCCATGTACACGCCCCGAGTTGCCCGTCTGGCCTGGATCCTTCCGACTGTCCTCTTGCTGTTGAGTCTTCATCAGGTGGTAACGGCCATCAATCTTGGCAAGACCCTGGATGAGGGAGAGGCCGCTGTGGCGGAAGTCATTCGATATGAGCGCTCTGACCGCAAAGATGTGACGCACGTGGAACTCGATTTGCTGGTTCGTCTCGGCGATGGGTCCACGATTGAGCGGAATCGTTTGGCACTGCCGTATTCGATCGGGCATCGCGTGGAGGAGGCCGACTCGCTCGAGGTTACCGTCCTTCCCGGTGGGGGGCAGGAAGTTGTCATTACGCAGATTGGCAGGACCCAGACACGGATTGCCTGGAGCAATGGCGCCATGAGTTTCATTGCCTTCCTGATGGCTTTTGTGGGCGTGTTCAGTTGGAATCGCTGGCTGGCTCGCACGACCACCTGATCTGCGGTAGTTCGATGGGTTGTTCTTTCGGCAGCCGTCGTATATTGATTCCATCGTTGGGGGTGCCCCTGTGGCTGAGATCATACCCCTTGAACCTGTCCGGGTAATGCCGGCGTAGGGAAACGGACGCCCCGAGCGTCGTCCGCTGTCTGATGGCAGACTGCGGGACACTTCCGACGAGGACCGGATTGCGCCACGTCAGAGCGCCATCCTTCACCCACACCCATTCTCGTCATGTGGCTACGTTTCAGCCTGATTGTCTTCCTCGTCTCTGCCTCCACCGTGCAGCTTTCCCTTGCTGCGCCTACGGATGCCGTCACGGACCAAGGCCGTCTTTCCGGTACGGTCGTCGACGAATCCGGCATCGGGATTCCGAGCGCAACACTGCAGTTGTTCGTCTCCGGCTCGGCACAACCCCGTGCCAGTGCGGTAACGGATGATGATGGGCGATTTGACCTGGGTATCGTTGCTGCAGGGTCCTATGACCTGCACGTCTCGCATGTGGCCTTCGGATCGCGGGTGTTGACGGTTGCCATGACCGAGGCTGATCGGGATCTGAGTATCCGTATGCGTTCTGGGGTCATGGCACAGGGCGAAGTCGTGGTCAGTGCCGGGCGGGCCCGGGAAGGATTGACGCCGGTAACCCTGACCAACATCTCCCGGGAAGAGCTGGCGCGCCAGCCTGACATGAAAGATCTGCCCGTGCACCTGGCACGGCAGCCGGCCATTACCTGGTCCTCGGAGAACGGAAACGCCATCGGGTATTCCACGCTCCGCATGCGCGGATTCGGGCAACGGCGCCTGGCTGTGGCCATCAATGGTATTCCGCAGAACGATCCGGAGGAGTTCAATGTCTTCTGGATCAACTTCTTCGATATCCAGGGGGCCGTACAAGACATCCAGATCCAGCGCGGGGCAGGCAGTTCGGTCTATGGACCCACGGCCATCGGCGGGGCCATCAATATCCGCGCGATGCCCTACCAGCCGGACTTCCACGCAACGGTCCACGTCGGAGCCGGCGCCTTCGGGACGCGGCGCTACACGGCCGAAGTCAATTCGGGCCTGCTCTCTGATCGGTGGATTGCCTTCGGTCGTCTGAGCCGACTCGAGTCGGACGGCTATCGGGACTGGTCATGGACCGAGTTCTGGCGCTTCTTCGCCGGCGTCACGCGGTACGGGGACCGCAGTTCGCTCACGCTCCAGGCCTATGGCGGTCCACAGCGCGACGGCCTTGCGTATTCGGGCATTCCGAAGGCCGCCAATGAACGCACCATCGACGACGGGTTCGGTGGCACCATCGATCGCCGGTATAATTTCTCCGCGTTTGACCGGGATGTGGAGGACTTCCATCAGCCGCACGTCGAGTTGCATCACGAATGGGATGTGCGCGACGGGCTCTCCTTCAACCAGAGCCTTTTCTGGATCAAGGGCGAGGGCTTCTTTGACTTCGGCGGTACCTTCCGGAGCGCTGACTATCTCAGGTTGCCCGACGGCGTCGTGGCGCCTGGACAGGAATCCCTGCCGCTGTTCATCAGCCGGCCGGACCTTTCCGTTCTTTTCCGGGCGTACCTGGATCAGTGGCAGGTTGGATGGATGCCGCGCATGACATGGCGGGGAGAGGGCAGCTCGACCACGATCGGGGCCGAAGCGCGCCTGCATCGCAGCCTGAGGTGGGGTAGGATCCAGGAGTCGAATGGCTTGCCGGCCGACGTCGTTGGCTCTGATGCCGATATACGTGTGTATTCCTTCCGCGGTGAAAAGGCCATCGCATCTGTCTACGGATCGCACGTGCGCCAATGGGATGATCGATGGGCTGTGCAAGGCGAATTCCAGGCTACCTGGCGCCAGTATCGTGTCCATGACGAAGCTTTCCTCGGGACGTCGTTCTCCAAACCCTATGTGTTCTTCAACCCCCGGATCGGCGTGACCTGGCGGCCGGAGCAGCCTGTGAGTGCGTTCGCGTCCCTGGCGCTGGCCAGTCGCGAGCCGCGCATGAAGACGCTTTATGACGGTGAGGAGGCAGGGAATGGTTTTGCGCCCCGCTTTGAAACCGATGCCAGTGGTGCGCTCGACACGGATCGCGCACTGGTTTCGCCTGAGCACTTGCTGGATCTGGAGACGGGTATCAGGCTGAACCGGGATACCTGGCGGTTGGTGGCGGGAGCCTTCTGGATGGAATTCCGGGACGAGATCGTGCCGAGCGGCGGGCTGGACCAGTACGGCGTTCCACGGACGGGCAATGCGGATCGATCGCGGCATGCGGGCCTGGAATTTGATGGCGAGTGGCGGCCGCTGGCGCATCTCACCGTGTCGGGCAATGCTACGTTCTCGCGCAACCGGTTTGTCCAGTTCAGCGAATTCGTGACCACGGCATCGGGTACCGAGCAGGTGGACCGCGCCGGGAACGCCATTGCCGGATTCCCCTCGCGCAGCGGCAATCTGGCCCTGGATTGGCGTCGGGGCAGCCTGTCGGCCACCTTGATGGGGTCATGGGTCGGCGCGCAGTACATCGACAACGGCAACGGTCGGGACGCAGCGGGCGCGGAAGATGACAACCTGGTGGCCGATGCCTTCTTCCTGATGGATGGAGGCGTGCGCTGGCACGTGGAGGGCCGCCATCGGCTCGAAATCGGCGTGGATGTCAACAACATCCTGGACGACAAGGTGCTGACGTACGGCAACGTCTCGGTCACGGGGCCACAGTTCTTCCCGGCCGCCACGCGGCACCTGTTTTTCTCCACCAAGCTGACCGTGCGATGAGGATGGGCGGGCCCGGAGCCTGCTCCGAGCAGGGAGGCGCTACCAGGTCATCAGTTTCATGCAGAAGACCGATCCGCCGGACTTGATGTACTCGTCCGTATCGACCTCGAGGACCGTGAAGCCGAGGCCTTCCATGGCGGCCTTGGTACTCGTGCAACCGCGCTGGATGACGACATGCTTGCCGTCCGGACAGTGCGCGTTGCATGCAAACAGATCACGCGCCTCGTACTCGGGCGCCTCGATTATCCGCGGAAAGAAGTAGCGAATGAGCTCGAGTCCCTCTGGCGTGAAGGCCGGTGGATAGATGAGTGCTGTCTCCTCGTCGAGGATGCAGAAACATGTGTCCAGATGATAGAACTCGGGGTCATCCAGCTGCAGGGCGATGATGGGCGTATCCAGCTGCTGGCTGATGAGATCATAGACAGACAGGTCCGTTCGGAATCCGTGGCCACCCCAGAGGAGGCGCTTTCCGCGGTGCCAGATGGCATCGCCCATGCCTTCGAATTCGATGTCTCCGTGGAAGACATCATCCACGATCTCCCATCCCTGTTCGGCAAACCAGGATTCGAAGTGCGTGACTTCGCCGGTGCGTTGGGCAGCATGCATCCGGCTCAGTACGACCCCTTTCTGTCCATTCTTCCGGATGAAGGGCAGCGTCTGGTTGGCACAGAACACCATGTCGGGCTGCCCGGGCATGCCGTTCACCACATCCACGTGCAGGCCGCATGACTCGAAGGCGGCTTTGAGCTCATTCCATTGCTGGCGCGCCTTTTTCTTGTCCACCGCGCCCACATGGCCGGCCATGTGGGGATTGATCACGTATAGGATGTCGAAGTACTCGGGCGAGGTCATGACCAGCCGCTCTGCGGGTGGCAGCGCGTCCAGATCAGTCGTCTGGAAGGAGACCTCGGACAGGCGGGTAAGGACCATCGTATTCCTCGTCCATGCAGCCCCGACCGGGATTACTGCGCGGATGGGTTGTTGGAAGCGGTCAGGCTGCGAATTTCGGCCTCAAGACGCATGAGGTCCTCACGAGTGACATCCATTTTCAGGGACACCCACTCCCCAGAGGCTTCGATCCCTATGCGATCAATCATTTCAGAGGCCGCCTCAAGATCCCGCAGCTGCAGGCGCAACATGGCACGGGCACCGCTGAGGAGACTCTCATAGTCATCCGCGGAGATGGTGCCATTGGGCCGAATGATGATCTCGCCGCTGAGCTGTTCGCCATTCTGATCCATGCCCATGGCCAGATCAGCAATTCCACCAAGCAACGGACGAAGCAGGGCCAGTTCAGAGGCCCCGTCGCCTGAAGGCATCGCGTCCACCCAGGGTCCAAGGTCGCGTATCACAACCCAGGCGTTCCGGTTGGCGACAGCGGCAAGCAGGGGGTCCATGGAGGAGGTCGAACTCTCGGCATAGGCCCGATTCAGCATGCGATCGAGCATCTCCGGGTCGGTGGCCATGAGGATCAGGGACCCTTCGGCAAAGGCAACGGCTGCTTGACCCTCGTCTCCCTCCACGGCAAAGGCATCGACGGGCCACTGCGTGTCGATACGCACCAT
>JAFMNH010000104.1 GCA_017859335.1 Rhodothermales bacterium
AAGGATATTGTTGCGGGTCTCTTCTGTGATCATGATGAGCCTTCCCGAACGGTCCTGCACCATCTCATGGCAATTCTTGACGGGATGCGCCATCGGATCCAGGTTGCCCCATTCCAGGTCTACCCGATACTGGAAGTCCCCGTGACCAATGACAGTCTCGGAGAGCGTACGTCTGACAATGATGGAAGGAGCGGCAGGCAGGATGGCAACGCCCGCTGCCGCGCGAGCCGAGGTGGATACGAAGTGACGTCGGTTCATGATGATCTCGGGATTCGTTTGGACCAGAATAGCAAAAAAATTGATCGTGGGGCGTCTGCTTGACTATCTGTTCGTATCCGCCCGATTCTTATGTATGCGCAGGTCCATGGTCATAATTTTTTCGGTGCTCCTCTTCGGATGCAACTCGGGGAAGGTCGATTTCAACACCGAAATCCGGCCTATCCTCAATGAGAACTGTGTAGCCTGTCACGGCGGCGTGAAAACAAGTGCCGAGCTGAACCTGCAGTTCAGGGATCTGGCCCTTCTGGGAGGCGAATCGGGCGAACCGGCGATCGTACCGGGCAATGCCGGAGCAAGCACCGTCATGCGTATGATCTCGCATGCCGACCCCGCCTATCGGATGCCGAAAGACGAGGCTGCACTGCCTGAGGAGCACATCGATCTGATCCGGCGCTGGATCGATCAAGGGGCCCAGTGGGAGCAGCATTGGGCCTATCTGGCTCCGGTTCGTCCTGACGTATCTCTGGATGATCCCTGGGTCCGGAATCCGATCGATGCCTTCCTATTGAAACGCATGCGGGAGGCCGGACTGTCACCGGCCGAAGAAGCCTCTTGTCGTGTGCTGGCCCGCCGCGTCAGCCTCGATCTGATTGGACTGCCCTCATCGCCTGGTCGCGTAGATGCTTTTTGCGAATCGGGCGACTACGAGGGTCTCGTGGACGAGCTGCTGGCCGATCCTGCTTTTGGGGAGCGATGGACGGCTCTCTGGATGGACCTGGCCCGCTACGCCGACTCAAAAGGTTACGAAGCCGACCGAGCCCGCTCCATCTGGCGCTACCGTGATTGGCTCATCGATGCCTTCAATGCGGACATGCCATTCGACCGTTTCACGATCGAGCAGTTGGCAGGGGATCTGCTCCCGAATCCTACCACCGAGCAGCTCATCGCTACGGCCTTCAACCGCAACACGATGACGAACGAGGAAGGCGGCACGGACGATGAAGAACACCGCCTTGCGCAGATCATCGATCGTGTGGGGACGACATGGGAGGTTTTTCAGGGGACGACCATGCAATGCGTGCAGTGTCACGGCCATCCGTACGACCCCTTTGTACACGAGGATTACTATCGCTCACTGGCCATTTTCAACAATACGGCCGATTGGGATCAACCCTCCGAGGAGCCGGTGCTTCTGGAGTTCGAACCGGCTCATGCCGGGGAGGGTACCCGCCTGCAGACAGCCTTGGACAGCGTCGGGGCCGATCTCGTGGCGTTCGTGAGCACGGATTCGATGATCGCTGTTCGGCGGGCCTGGGAGAAGACGCTGGACAACCCGGAAATCAATGGAAAACTCCTCAATACGTCCAAGAATGAGGTGCTCCGTATTGCTGCTGTGGCGCCAGCAGACCGGAGTCCGTATCAGGAAGCATTCATCAGGGACCGCTTTGCAGATGCCCATGAAAGCACGGCTGCCCTGAGGAAGCACCGCGACGAGATCCGTCGGGCCATCAATACCTTGGGCCCGGTCCGCACACCCATCATGCAGGAGCTTCCAGCAGAAGAGGCCCGTGTGACACGTCTATTCGAACGGGGCAGCTTCCTGTCGCAGCGTGATCCGGTGAAGGGAGGGCTTCCGGAGATTTTCGAGCAGGGCGGTACCATTACCGACCGGCTGGCCTTCGCTGAATGGCTGGTTTCGGAGGAGAACCCGTTGACGGCCCGCGTGATGGTGAATCGCTTCTGGGAGCAGCTTTTTGGTATCGGTATCGTCGAGACAACAGACGACTTCGGGACCGTGGGAATGTCACCCTCCCACCCGGCGCTATTGGACTGGTTGGCGATCCATTTCCGGGATGATCAGGCGTGGAGCATCAAAGGCCTGCTGAAATCCATCGTGATGTCAGCTGCGTATCGACAGGACTCATCTCCGACGGCTCAGAAACTGGAGCGCGACCCTGAGAACCGCTTGCTTTCGCGCGGTCCCCGCTTCCGGCTGTCGGCCGAGCAGATCCGCGACCAGGCCCTGGCGGTTTCAGGGCTGCTCTCGGACAAGCGTGGCGGCCCCTCCGTCATGCCGCCCCAACCTGATGGCATCTGGCGCAATCCCTACAATGGACAGCAATGGGTCACGGCGGAAGGCGAAAATCGTTATCGCCGGGCCATCTACACGTACTGGCGACGCACCGGTCCCTACCCCTCCATGATCACGTTCGATGCGCCCTCCCGTGAATTCTGCGTCTCACGGCGGGTGCGGACCAACACGCCCTTGCAAGCGCTGGTCACACTCAATGACCCGGCGTTCTGGGAAGCTGCCGAGGCGCTGGCGGCACGCATGGAGGCTACCTCAGATCGTCTCGATGATCAAATAAAGGCAGGATATCGATACGCCTTTGGTCGGTATCCCTCCGATGAGACGACGACCGTTCTGACGGATCTGGCCCTGGAGGCCAGCCTGCCCGTGGCTGCCAATGCCATCCTGAATCTCGACGCTTTCCTGACCAAAGAATGAGCAAGAAGATCAGCATACCGGATGAGGCGCGGCTAAAGTGGGCACATTTGCAGACCCGCAGACACTTCCTCAAGTCCTTCTCGGCCGGCGTCGGCTCGATGGCCCTTTCGTCCATCATGGGACCGGCTGCGCTCAATGCATTTGCCACGGGATCGCCATTGACCCCGGGCTCCATGCGGCTGGATGACCCCTTGATGCCCAAGGCGCCGCATTTCCCTGCCAAAGCCAAGCACGTCATTTTCCTGCACATGGCCGGCGCCCCCAGCCAGCACGAGCTCTTCGACTACAAGCCACTGCTACAAAAGCTCGACGGGCAGCAGACCCCACCATCCCTGCTCGAGGGAAAACGATTCGCCTTCATCCGGGGCGTTCCAAAACTGCTGGGTCCGCAGGCGACCTTCAAACAGCATGGCGAATCCGGGGCCTGGGTGTCCAATCACCTGCCGCACTTCTCGAGGGCGGTGGACGACGTGACCTTCCTCAAGGCCATGCACACGGACGAGTTCAATCACGCCCCGGCGCAGCTCTTCATGTACACCGGCAGTCCGCGTCTGGGTCGGCCTTCGCTCGGATCCTGGGCGCTCTATGGCTTGGGATCGGAAAATCAGAACCTGCCGGGCTTTGTGGTACTCATCTCGGGGGCTGCCGCCCCTAGTGCCGGCGCCTCGGTCTACGGCAGCGGCTTCCTGCCGACGGTATACCAAGGCGTCCAATGCCGTTCGGACGGCGATCCCGTACTCTTTCTGACCGACCCTGACGGGGTGTCACGCGACATGCGACGACGCAGTATCGAAGCCATCAACGAAATCAATCGGCAGGAATACGAAGAGACGCAGGATCCCGAGATCCTGACCCGGATTTCGCAATACGAACTGGCCTTCCGCATGCAGATGTCCGTGCCGGAGGCCATGGATATACTGAGTGAGCCGGAAGCCATCCAGACCGAGTACGGTATCGAACCGGGTAAGGTATCATTTGCGAACAATTGCCTGCTGGCGCGGCGACTGGTGGAGCGGGGTGTTCGTTTCGTGCAGCTCTTCCACTGGGGATGGGACTCGCATGGAGCGGGCGAGAGCGAGGCCCTGAATCATGGCTTTGTGGAGCGATGCAAGGAAACGGACCAAGCCATGACCGCCCTTCTCACAGACCTCAAGCGACGCGGTCTGCTCGATGAAACCCTCGTCGTGTGGGGGGGCGAATTCGGCCGGACGCCGATGCTTGAGAACCGGACCGGGCAGGACAACCCATTCGTGGGGCGTGATCACCACTCGGATGTCTATACCATGTGGTTGGCAGGAGCTGGTATCAAGCGGGGGTTCTCGTTCGGGGAAACCGATGACATCGGCTACCAACCCGTGCGCGACCGCGTACATGTCCATGACCTGCAGGCTACCATCCTGCATCAACTCGGCTTTGACCACGAACAATTGACCTTCCCGTTCCAAGGACGTGATTTCCGCCTTACCGATGTAGGCGGACGCGTGGTCAATGAGATCCTGACCTGATGACTCAACGCGCTGCTTTCTGGAATGCCCTGGCCACGCTCGTGACGCTCGGCCTGATTTTTTTCCTCATCGATCCTGCTGGGCGGGCGCCCGATGGTGCGCGCTTCCTGGCGCGCCAACATCCTGCGCTGGTTCATCTGCCCATCGGATTCTTGTTGTTTGCGGGACTCGTGGCCTTGGGACGTTGGTGGCGCAAAGACGATCAGCCGGGCGGCGTCGAGCAAACGGCGCTCCTGCTTGGTGGCTGGGGCGGTGTTGCGGCCGCCGCCGCGGGATCGTGGCTCATGCAAATGGGTGGGTATCCCACCGACGTGATGTTCTGGCACCGCGCGTTCGGCCTTATCATCCCGCTGGCGGCGGCCGGCATCGTGCTGATCAACGCCAAGGGAGGAACCCCGCTCGTAAAGGCTGCCTCCTGGGGGCTGCTGCTGATCGGTGTCCTCGTGGGAGGTCATGCGGGGGGCGAACTGACCCATGGCAAAGCCTTTTCGACAGAATATGCCCCTGGCATTCTCAAGCCCGTCCTGGGAGAAGCGCCATCCCTCGATACCCGGTTCGACCTGTCCCGCCCGGATTCGAGCACAGTCTACGAGGTACTCGTTGCGCCCATTCTTGGAGCCAAGTGTACCTCCTGCCACGGTGAGGGACGCACGAAAGGTGGTCTGGACCTGACCACACCGGAGGCAATTGCTGCCCACGAGACCGATACCGAAGACGATCCACTGATTACCTGGGGCGCATCCGATGCGAGCCTTCTGATCCAGCGGGTGATGCTTCCTGTGGAGCATCGGCGCGCTATGCCCCCCGTTCCGGAATCGGCGCCACTTTCCCACGCCGATGTGGAATTGCTGCGTTGGTGGGTCGATTCAGCGTCCGGGTTCGACGGCACGATTGCCTCGGCCGACATGCCCGGCTCGATACGCACCATCCTGCAGGCCTACGGCATGAGCGAGATCAAGACCGGGGTCTTTGCCCTGAATGTGACCGCGCCCGACACAGCCCTGGTTTCCAACCTGTCGACCGCCGGACTTCGTCTGAGCCGCATCTCCATGGACCAGCCCTTCTTCGATCTGGTCTGCGAATCGGCCTCCTGCCTGCGCGCAGAAGGAATTGATGATCTGGCTCCCAACATCATCTCGGTGGATTTTGCGGGAACGGACCTTGCCGACGCCGACCTGGCTTTGCTGCAACGCTTTCCCCATGTGACCTCGCTGGACCTCTCTCGCACCGGCATCAACGGCAGAGGCCTCGAGGTCCTTAGCGGCTTGGCCTATCTGGCCCGCATCAATCTGTACGGCACGCGGGTGGACGATGCCCTGCTGGACGTGCTGGCTAGCTTTCCGGCGCTGGAGGCGGTCTACCTTTGGGAGACGGATGTAACGGCAGAGGGCGTCGCGCGGCTGCGCGACGCCCTCCCCGATACTGAAATCAACGATGGCCGGTCGTAGAACCGATCAACTATCCAGCTTGATGACGGGCAGATCCACGCCGTCCACCATGTCCTCAAACTCGCGCATCTGATACGACGTGATGTCGGCCAGCTTCGTGAGCCACTCATCGATCTGGCGGACGAGTTCGTCCCGGACCTCGTAGGCCTGGTCTGTCGGCGGATAGTTGCCCCGCGTCACGCCGCCAACGGCCGCCAGCTTGTTGTTCAGGCGGATGGGGTAGTTCAGGGGATCCTGACCGGACTGGTTCTTGGTCTGATACAGGGCTTCCTCTACTTCTTTCATGCCCTCGAGCATGCGCTTGGCAAAAGCCTCGATGGAATCCGCTTCGGGATGATCCTTCGGAACCCGGTCCACGATGTCATTGACCTGATCCCTCAACGAACGGATCTGCTTGATGGCCTGGTGCGTCTCGGTCAGCTTGTCGCGCACCGCAATCAGGAAGTCGAATTTCTCCTGCAAGCCTTCGATGGGCGTCTCGGAGCGCGGGTCCGGGTTGATCCGGAACGCGACGTCCGTGGAGTCATCGCCGACGATCAAACGGGCCACATAGTCGCCCGGAACTGCTTGCGGACCCCGGACCGAGCCCGCCCACATGATCAGGCCCGGGAAGGACTCGGCATCCGGGTAGCGCATGTTCCAGTTGAATTGGTTCACGCCCTTGTCCGAAGGCACATCATCCCCATCGAAGGTCTGGATGATGGTCGACCCATCGCTTTCCAGAATACGCATCGTCAGGTCCTCATCCCGCTCTTCGGGCAACCAGTAGCGGAGGCGAACCGATCCCTCAGCACCCAGCGTGATCGGGTATGGCGCGTAAAAGGCATGCGACCCGGCCAGATCCGAGGCCCGGATTTTCTGCAATACGGACAGGTCTTCCATGATCCAGAAGGAGCGCCCCTGCGTACCGACCACCAGGTCGTTGTCTTTCCACTCCAGATCGGTAATCGGAACGATGGGCAGGTTCTGCTGGAAGGATGACCAGCTCGCGCCATCATCAAAGGAGATATACATCCCCGTTTCGGTACCGGCATACAGGAGTCCTTCCCGTACACGGTCCACTTCGATGGCCCGGGTGAAGTGCATCGGGTCGATGCCATCCGTGATCAGCTCCCACGAGGCCCCATAATCGTCCGTCTTGTAGAGGTACGGGGTGAAGTCGTCCAGCTTGTACCGCGTGCCGGCCACGTACAGGCCGCCCGGGTTGCGCGGATCCACCACCATGTCGTTGACCATCATCCACTCGGGAAAGATGCGCTCGGGCGGCGTCACGTCGGTCCACGTCTCGCCGCCATCGCGGGTGATATGGATGAGGCCATCATCCGAGCCCGTCCAGATGACGCCTTCCTCCTCGCCTTCGGCAAGGGTGAAGATGGTCGCGTAGTACTCGACCGCCGTGTTGTCCTTCGTGATGGGACCACCGGACGGCCCGAGGGTCGACGGATCGCCGACGGTCAGGTCGGGCGAAATGATCTCCCAGGATTGCCCCATATTGGTCGAGACATGCACGTGCTGGCTCGTGGCGATCACCTTGTCCGGATCATGCCGACTGGTAATGATGGGGAAATTCCACTGGAAGCGGTACTTGAAACCCTCGGCGCCATGGCCCATCGGGTTGTCCGGCCAGACATTGATCGAGCGGGACTGCTCCGTGCGATGATTCACTACGGAGAACGACCCCCCATAGGATCCGCCATACACGATGTCAGGGTCTTCGGGATGCGTGGCCAGCCAGGCGCTTTCGCCGCCGGCCGTGGATTCCCACTCGCGTTCATTCCGGCCATTAGACGTGTGCAGGATGCGCACGGTCGAGTTGTCCTGCTGCCCACCGTAGATACGATATGGGAAATGGTTGTCCGTATGCACCCGGTAGAATTGCGCGGTGGGCTGGTTGTAATACGTCGACCACGTTTCCCCGCGGTTGTACGTCACCTGCGCCCCGCCATCATCAGCCACTATAATCCTGTCCGCATTGTCCGGGTCGATCCAGAAGTCGTGGTGATCGCCATGCGGCGTACCAACCCGCTCGTACTCACTGCCGCCGTCCTTCGAGTGCCACAGACCCACGTTAAGGACCCAGACTTCATCCTCATCCTGCGTCCCCGCATAGATGCGCGTGTAGTACCAAGCGCGCTGCCGCAGATTGCGGTCCGTATTGATGCGGCGCCAAGACTCGCCCCCGTTCTCGCTGCGGAAAACGCCGCCGTCGTCGTGCTCCACGATGGCCCAGACGCGGTCGGGATTGACGGGCGACACGGTTACGCCGATGATGCCCAGCGTGCCTCCTGGCAAGCCATTGTCCTGATTCGTGAGTTCCACCCACGTATCGCCGCCGTCGGTTGATTTCCAGAGACCGGAATCCTCGCCGCCCGAGGACATCTGATACGGATTGCGGTAGAACTCCCACATCGACGCATAGAGCACGCGGGGGTTAGAGGGATCCATGTGCAGGTCCACGGCACCGGCCTTGTCCGAGACATAGTGGATCTTCTCCCAGGTCTCGCCGCCGTCTTTCGAACGGTAGACGCCGCGCTCTTCGTTGGGACCGAACAAGTGCCCCATCACGGCCGCATACACCAGGTCTGGGTTCTTGGGATGGATACGAATGCGCGCAATATGCCTTGAATCATCCAATCCGATGTGCGTCCAGGTCTTGCCGGCATCCAGGGACTTCCACATGCCGTACCCGTGGGAGACGTTGCCGCGGATGGTCTTCTCACCCCCGCCGACATAGATCACATTGTTGTCCCACTCGGAGACGGCCACGGCGCCGATGGAGCCGCCGAAGAAGCCGTCCGAGATGTTCTCCCAGGACTGACCACCGTCGGTCGTACGCCAGACACCGCCACCCGTCGCGCCGAAGTAAAACAGGTTGTCCTTGCCCTGTACACCCGTCACGGCCGCCGAGCGACCTCCGCGGTAAGGACCGACCAGCCGGTAGTCAAGGCCATCGTAGAGAACAGGATCAACGGACTGGGCGCGTGAATCGGAAACAATCAGCGCAGCGAGGCCCAGAAAAAGGACACACAAGGGTAACCGCATGGGAAGAACACGGGATGGGTGGTTGGAACGAGGTGCCAATCTAACGGGCTGTCAAGAAAGGCGCTACCGGGAATCGATTCTGAAAAGACCGATTTGCCTTGACATCGCCACGTCATATCATTGTCTTACGTTACCATACTGTTCAAACAATCCCACTGCCATGAAACGGAGTTCCTTTTTCTGGCTGCTCATCAGTGCAGCGCTGATAACGGGGGTCGAAACGGCCTCTGCCCAACAGATTTCCGGCACCGTCGTCAATGATGAGGGTCAGCCGGTTTCGGGAGCAACGGTGTTTGTCGACATGACGACGCTCGTCACCGAGGCAGACGAAAACGGACAGTTCACCCTGGATACTCCCGCCTACCATGCCTTCAAGGTCGTGGCCGTTGCCGACGGATATGGTGCCTCAGGAGTACAGATCCATCAGGGAGACAGCGGGGCCACGACCATCAGCCTGTCCGCACCGGTCCAGGTGGAAGGGGAGCCCCTGGATGAGGA
>JAFMNH010000105.1 GCA_017859335.1 Rhodothermales bacterium
CGCCCGCAGAAAACAGGGCAAGAATCGTATCGACGTCATTTTCTGTCAGGTTGCCGTTACGGTTCAGGAGAACAACCATCTCGTCGAGAATGCGTTCGATGGCATCCACGTCCGCATCTTCGCCGGTGAGAACGACTTGATTACCACGCGCAACCAGACGTGCTTCGGGAAAGGCCTTCTCGATGCGTTTCAGGTAGACATCATTGAAGCCGAACAGAAGTAGTGGTTCGGCGTGTTCGATTTCCAATCTTCTTTCTTTCAAATCAGGCCCTGATACCTCGTATTTTCGGGTGTCCACTCCAGCCCCGCAATGAACGGATTCATGAGCAGTACCATGCCAGATAGATCGGCACCGCCACCCATCGCTCGAAAGTTCGTCCTCGAATTTACAAAAATGAGCGGCGCCGGGAATGATTTTATCGTCATCGATAATCGATTCTACCGATTTGGCGCGGGGGAGTTATCCGAGATGGCTGCCCGTTTTTGTCCTCGCCGCACGGGTGTCGGAGCAGATGGTTTGTTGGCGCTCGGTATGCCCGATCAGGAGGGCGTGGATTATCGGATGGCCTATTACAACGCAGACGGATCCTTGGGAACCATGTGCGGAAATGGGGCCCGGTGTTTGGTCCGCTTTGCATGGGATGCGGGCATTCAGGGGCATCCGCTGGTGTTCTCATCGGACGCCGGCGTGTACCGGGCGGATGTACGAGGCGATGCATCGGTTCGCTTGTTCGTGCCGCCACCACGGTCGTTTGAGCCGGGTATCGAACTCATGTCTGACCATCCCTATCCACGTGAAGCCTGCAATTATCTGTGGACAGGCACGGAGCACCTCGTTGTCTTCGTGGAAGATGCAGCGGAGACCGATGTCGAGACCATAGGAGCACTCCTTCGCCGGGACGCAGCATTGGGCCAGACGGGGGCGAACGTCAATTTCGTCTGCGTAGAAGAGGAGGGAGGCAACGGACAGGTGGCAAGACTGCGGGTGCGGACCTTTGAGAAGGGCGTGGAAGCAGAGACGCTGGCCTGTGGGACAGGGGCCATTGCATCGAGCATGACGGCAGCCCTGTCGGGAAGATCCGAAGCTACCCGCTACGAGGTGAATATGCCGGGAGGTCGCCTGTTCATTGGCTTTGAAGGAGCGCCACAAGAACCTGAGAACCTGTACCTGGAGGGACCGGCTGAGGTCATTTACCGAGGTAATCTGGAGTTGTAGATCGTGCAGGGATTCCGCTTATCAGAGCCTTGAAAAAGAAGAGGGCGCCCGCCGAATGGCGGGCGCCCTCTTTACATAGCCAAGGACCCAGTGAGCACACGGGGTGCGCCGGCAACCCCTACTGAAGGAAGATGCGGCGATTATCCTCGATATCAGCCGACTCACGCAGAGCGGTAATCCACTGTGAGCGAACGATGTTCTGCTGACGCGATTTGAGCTGGTTTTGCAGGCTCGTGTACTCCGAGGGCTGGATGGCACCAGGAGTATTCACTTTTACGACATGGATGACGTACACCGCATTGGCTCCTTGGATCACGTCGCTGGTGCCTCCGTCCTGCATGGCCAGGGCTGTTCCGACAAATTCGCCATCCCTGCCGATTCCAGGGACCGACTGGTTGGCAAACGACAGACCAGCTGCCTCCCGCTCTGCTGTAGAGAGCCGATCAGCGAGTCCTTCGAATCCACCGTTCGCCAGCGCCTCTTCCATCTTCTGTGCCTGCACCTCGGCCTTCAACTCGTTGCGAAGGCGAGGCTCCAACTGGGCGCGCACCTCGTCAAAGGGCTGGAATCCAGCCTCGTTGATCGTCTCGACCGAAGCGACCAGGAAGAAGTCGTTGAGTTCGATGACGGGACTGATATCCCCCTCTTCAGCACCTGCGAGGAAGTTGACCAAAGCGCGGCTGTTGCCGAGACCAGGAATGAACTGCTGCTCTTCTTCGATGGATACTGTGCGAAGGTCGAGGTTTCGGCGGCCTGCTTCTCCGGTGAAATCTCCTTCTTCTGCGGAGAAATACTGCAGATCGTCAAGGTTGGACTGAACCCGGTTCAGCGTCTGGACACTGGCGCGCAACGTGAGCGCGAAGTCAGCAATCTGGGCTTCTTCTGTCGCACGATCCGTAACCTCGATAAGGTGGTATCCGAACTGGGTCTCTACGGGTCCAACAATCTGGCCGATGCGGGCGCCGAAAGCTGCTTCCTCGAATGGGGCAACCATGCGCCCGGGGCCGAACCAGCCGAGATCGCCACCGCGCTGGGCGGTACCATCGTCGGAGTATTCCGCGGCGAGCTGTGCAAAATCACCACCGTTCAGGAGCTGACGGCGAACATCACGCGCTTCGGTCAATGCCTCTGCACGTGCATCATCGTCGCCCTCTGTCGCACGAAACAGGATATGACGGGCCTTGACGGCTGTCTCCTCTGGCGGACGCACATCGATAACCTTGATCAGGTGCACCTGTCCGCCGGAAACGATCGGTCCCACGACGCTCCCTTCTTCGATATTTCCGAAGACCGCACCCGCAATGTCATCGGCGAGTTCGTCAGGACGGAAGTAGGCGTCGGCCCACGGACGCTCAGACCCGTTGCGCGCCAAGAAGAGCGAGTCGTTCTCGGCTGCTGCGAAGGAGTCCTTGAGGGCCTCCACGTCAGCAAGGATGGCGGCACTGTCCGCCGCCGTCGGCGCCTTGGATACGGTCACATACGACAGATCGAAGGTTTTCTCCCGGGCGAATTCATCGCGGTGATCGTTATAGAACGAGCGGAGATCTCCGTCATCGTACGAAATCTGATCGTCGGGAAGCGAGGAGTAGCGGAGGGCTACGTAACGCACATCCACGGTCTTGTTGCGCTGGGCATACTCCTCGGCGATGTCTGCCTCCGTGATGCGTACGCTGGAGTTGATCAGGTTTTCGAGCTTCTGCCGACGCCGTTCACTGCGCAGGTAGTTCTCAATGTTGATCCAGTCAGCAGCTGCGTCCGGGTTGGCAATGAAGTTCTGCAACAGCGCCCGATCCACGCCGCCATTACCATCGGAGAAGTACGCTTTGATGATGGGGTGGGGGTCATCGCCCTGAATCATGTCAACCAGTTCATCATCCGATACGCCGAGGCCAAGACGTTCCATCTCTTGCTCACGAAGACGCGCCTCGACGAGCTGGTTGAAGACGCGATCGCGGGTCTGGTCCAGCATCTGCGGCGGCATGGTGTCGCCGGTCTGGTTCTGGTAACTCTGAACCTGCTGATCGACCGCTTGGTTGTACTCGTCAACACTTATCGGGTCTCCGTTGACCGATCCGATATTGTTGCCAACCTGACCGATGGTGTCCAGACCACCAGAGTCCTGTAAAACCCAGATGACGCCGAAAGCGAATACCAGAATCCAAAGAATGGCTCCGGTGCTTTCCCGCATTTTATTCATTACGCCCATGGACGAACCTCAATCGTTATGGCGAATGGAGAATCTGTATTGAAGCGGTCAGCCCCTGCGTTGCCCCATGCCCTGTATAAAGGGTAGGGCACCTGTCTTCCCGATGTCGGGGCGCACGATGCTCTGGCAGCTGACCGAGGGCCTGAAGCCCTTTTCTGATGTGCTGACGCCCGTTTGAGGCGCACCACACAGCCCATTTTCTGAGCCCGGAAATATACATCACGGGGCTCGAATAGTTCGCCCGTTTCTTCGAAGATTAAAAAGCCCGCAACGCGAGCGGTGTCCGGCCGAAGGCCGCACACCGCTCGCGTCACCATCCCAATGTTCGTCTCAGCCAGCCATGCGGCTGGTCTTTCCCCGGGCTCAGGCAGCTTGCCGGGCGGGCGCCGTCAGTTGGACCCGCAATGTTTTGAGGACCTTCGCCAGTATCTGGCTGATACGCGCCTCCGTCCGACTCATGAGACTGGCAATCTCGCGCAGAGTCAGGTTCTCGAAGAAATAGAGTGCCAGGATGGTTTGCTCGCGCTCGGGAAGTCCCGCAACGAGAGCAGCCAGGTGGTTTTGGGTGGATTCGCTATCCACCGCATCAAACGCTGCTTCCGTATCCTCGTTCGGCAGCGTTTCGATCATGGTGTGTTCGCTTTCATACTCGGACGGAGCATGCAGTGACAGGTTGAACCGGCACTGAGCATCACGCAGCAGCGTGTGGTATTCGATGAGCGTCATTTCCATGCGCTCTGCTACATGATGGTCGGAGGGCTCTTCGCCCAGTTCCTGTCGGAGTTCGTCTGCCACTTTGTGTGCAGAAGCCAACATCCGGCGTCGCTCCCTTGGAAGCGCATCGATGGAACGCAGAAAGTCCACCAGCGCGCCGCGGACCCGGCCATAGGCATAGGAAACGAATGGCGTGCCCCGATCCGGGTCGTATCCATCGAGCGCCTGCAACAGTCCCATTTGTCCGACGCTCTCCAGATCCTCCCGTGTAGCCAGGGGATGGTCGGGAATGGAGAGGCGGCCGACAATGGAGCGAACCAGGGGCAAGGCCGCAACGACGACCGCCTCGCGGTTGACGGCTGTCGGCTCAGCGACAAACTGAACGGCAATGGTTTGAAGGTCCTGTGACATGGCTGCGGGAAGTACGATGGAGAGAATCGGTGTAGAAGCAAGCCGTCAGGGCCTGTCCTCTGGTGGCGAATGCCGATCATCCACCGCTTCATCCAAGGATCGGGGCGTATGACAGGCGATTTGACATATCACCGTCGTGCAAAGCGCATGCCATCGTCTTTTCCATACCGTGGGAGGGCCTCGGAAGAAAAAGCCTTGTTGCGTTTAAGCTACCGGAAAAAGCCGCCGATACGCCTTCTGGAGCGCCTTTTTCCACTGGCGTGGCTGGCCTATGGCCCCTCTGCGAGCCGGATTTGGGCTTGCCTTGGATGGCTTCCGTAAACGTACCCGAACGGAAAAAAATGCCGGTTTACCCCTCACGGACAGGCGCAAATTTCCGCCTCAGTCCGTCGCTCCCTCGTCCCGGTACTTGCGCAGCTTGTTACGGATCGTACGGGCGCTGATGCCCAGTTTGTCGGCTGCGGCCTGTTGGTTGTTTCCGGTTTCCTTGAGCGCTTCGAGGATCATGTGACGCTCCATGTCATCGATCGTTGACAGCTTGGGATTGGCTGTGGCCGAGGCGTCTTCCTGCAACGGATCCGCGTCTGAGAAGAAGTCGTCATAGACATCCGACTTCAGGATTACGCTGCGTTCCGCAGACAGCAAAACGCCCCGCTGGACCATGTTTTCGAGTTCACGGACGTTGCCGGGCCATGGGTAGTGCTGGAAGTGCTCCAGCAAATCTTCGGAAAGAGATTTTTCGTCCAGGGAATACAGAGCGCAGTATTTGGCCACGAAGTGGTTGGCCAGGAGGGTTACGTCGCCTGATCGGTCGCGCAGCGGCGGTACCGTGACAGGAAAGACAGCCAGGCGATGGTAGAGATCCTCCCGGAAAATACCGTCTGAGAGGGCATCGCTCAGATTCCTGTTACTGGTCGCAATGACGCGCACATCGACGGTATTGGTCTCCGAGGCACCTACACGCTGAATCTCCCTCTCTTGAAGCACACGCAGCAGCTTGGCCTGAATGGGGAGGTCGACTTCCGTGATTTCATCCAGGAGCAGTGTTCCTCCGTCTGCCTTCTCGAAGGCACCCGTCATGTCTTCGATGGCGCCCGTGAAGGCTCCTTTTTTGTGGCCGAACAGATGACTCTCAACCAGCTCTCGAGGCAAATTGGCGCAATTTAGTGTGACATACGGACCCTTCGATCGGTCACTCGATTCGTGGATCAGTCTGGCCAGCACTTCTTTTCCTGTGCCGCTTTCACCCTGTATGAAGACCGGCGCTGCGTTGGTACTGACGCGCGGAAGAACGGCTTTCAGTCGCTGTATGCTTGGTGACTCTCCGATGTAGGTGACCCCTGTTTTGGGAGTCGCAGCACTCCGGCTGCCCCTGGCTGCGGTCGATTCCCGGGCGGGGACAGCCTCATCGGCCGGCAGTTCGGCCTCCAGTGAGGCTTTTACCCGGTCCAGCAACTCAGCCGTGGTGAAAGGCTTCGGAATGTAGTCAATGGCGCCATGCTGCATCATGCGAACAGCATGCTGCACGTTGGCATGGGCCGTTACCATGATGACCCGCGTCGTGGGATGGTTTTCCCGGATATGACCGAGCAGGGCGAAACCATCCATGTCAGGCATCATGAAGTCGGTTATGACGAGGTCATACGTGTTGACCTTCAACAAGTCCATGGCCTGCAATGCACTAGCGCAGCACGTTACCTGAAAGCCGTTACGGGTAAACAACCTCTCAAAAAGGTTGTGCAGGAGATTCTCGTCATCGACGAACAGCAAATGGGGCTCGTTGGCCATTGGGTAACAGGGGAAAAGGGACGGAGTGCCTCAACCCGAATATACCCAATTACAGAACCAATGAGGATGCATGCCCGGCAGGCATGTCATCGATCCTCAGCCATGGCGCGGCAACCTGCATCCGAACTCCGTACCGTGATCTGGATCCGTAGACAACAGCTCAATATCCCCTCCGTGCGCCCGAAAAATGCGTCGAGCAATCGTCAAGCCAAGTCCCAGATTGGCGGCCTTGGTTGTGTAAAAGGGCTGGAATAGCCGGCGCCGGGTTTCCCCGCCTTCCACGTATGACTCGGAGTGCACCAAGAGCTGCAAGCATGCAGCATTATCTACGGACCTGACCCGAAGCGTGACCGTCTCCGCATGTGACCTGCCTGCCTCAAAGGCATTCCGTAGAACAGCAATGAGTGCCTGGCAAATGAGGCGCTCATCGACTTCAATCAAGAAGCCCGGAGTGATACGGACATCCATTCGAATACGGGCTGCCTCGGTGTCGGTCAGCTGCAAAAGCGCGGTTTGCAGGACATGTCGGGCTTCCATGGGCCGCCTTGTAGCGGTAAGGGAGTTTCGGTAGTCTCCCAACTCCCTTAGCATTCCGTTTATCCTCGAAACGCTCTCGCGTATGTGAAGAGCGGTCAGGCGATCTTCCGTCGACGTGAGCCCGGGTACAAGGAGTTCCGTATGACCCTCGATACTGGCAAGAAGGCTCCCCATGCGATGGCTCAGGACTTCGGTGAAGTCACCGAACGATTCACTCGAAAGGATCTCCTGATCACGTCTTGTTTGCAGCATGATCAGACGGCCATTTTCAGCGGGGCTGACATCGACAGCACGTGCGCTCTTTCGAGCCGGCCGGTCTTGATGTTCAGCGCCACAAGTCGACGCCGGAAGAGTTCGCTCTCCCGATGGTGCTCGTAGGCCAGTTCGTAGAGCGACAGGGCCTGGTTCGTCCAACCGCTCCGAGCCATGGTCTGAACCATGGCGTCGGCTTCTGATTCAGAGAGAAGGGGCAGGAGGGACGAAGCGGCATCGGCCGCCTGATCAGCGAATCCCCGATAGAGTGCGAGCTTGAACCAGTCCTCCTGCAGGCTCGACGGCATCTGCTCCAGGCCATCGGGGAAGGCAATCAGGAGGTGGTCGGCAACCTGCTCCCAGTCACCCAGTTGCCATGCCCACGCGGCCAACGCGGTATGGCGTTCCTGCTCGGTAAGGGCATGATCCCATGGCTGGCAGGAGGTAGGCAAGGGCGTGTTGGAAAGATGGTGATAGGCCTTCGCGAACTCCTTTCTTGCCAGGCATGTCGTAAGGAGGATCCGATGAGCCATATGCTGATCCTTGAAGCAGGCCAGGCTTTTTTCGGCAAGGCATTTGGCTGCTTCGATGGCTCCTCTGCGAAGCTCTGCCAGGGCCCATGCACCCAGTATCGCAGCACTTTCCTGCGGGCTGGATGCCTTTTTTTGCTCCATGATTTCCTTGGCCAGCTCGCGAACCTCATGGGTACGGTCTTCTGCGAGGGCATTCCAGAGGGGTTGAAGCCGTTGGCTGAGACCGTGAACTGCGTCACATGCTGGCTCCTGTAATCGATACGTCGAAAGGAATGATGCGGTTGAGTGGTCGTTTTCAAGGGTCTTCAACATGGCGGTGGCTCGATCGTCAGGCCGTTTGGGCCCGTACGTATACAGTGGTGATCAGGGCGGAGAATGCAACGTCGGGCGTTGCAACGAGCGCACTGCATGCAAAACGGGAGCCAAATGTCATCAAACGGCAGGATGACCGTTCTAGGCTTGTCAGAGAGCTACAGGGGCGGCACATTTTGCCGCCGTCCTGATCAATTTTCCGCAGGATGGCGCGGGTCCCCTTGTCCTAGGATGATGAAGAGACGCACGTCTCTCTGGGTGACAGCCATTCCGACCTGTGGGATGACGGAACAAAAAAAGCGGGCCTCCCCGATCGGGGAGGCCCGCTTCAAAAAGACATCGGATGTTCAGCTGATCCAGTCAGCCAACGCCCTCAGGCTCAGGCAGGATCGATGTGTACGAACTTGCGATCCTTGGCGCCGCGGCTGAAGCGGACGGTGCCATTTGCCTTGGCAAACAGAGTGTCGTCGCCACCACGTCCGACATTGTCGCCGGGGTGGAACTTGGTGCCGCGCTGGCGGACAACGATGGCTCCGGCCTGCACGAATTCACCACCGTAGGCCTTGACGCCGAGCATTTTTGGGTTGGAGTCGCGACCGTTCTTGGTCGACCCCATTCCTTTCTTATGTGCCATTCTCGTACCTCGCTGGTTTTGTTATTCGGCGTCTGCAGGAGCTGCTGCTTCGTCCGCTTTCGGTTCGGCTTTTTTCTTGGCTGCGGCTTTCTTTGCCGTAGCTTTGGCTTTGCCTACCGAATCGATCTTGATCTGGGTGTACGGCTGACGATGGCCGTTCTTCACTTTGTACCGCTTGCGGCGCTTCTTCTTGAAGACCAGCACCTTGTCGGCCTTTACCTGGTCCAGAACGGTTGCGCTGACGGCTACGCCCTCGACGGTGGGCGTTCCGACGGAAACGCTTTTGCCGTCGTTGACCAACAACACCTTGTCAAACGTAAGTTTGTCGTTGGCTTGGGCTTTCTGGCGGGGGACGTACAGCGTGTCGTCCTTGGACACCTTGTACTGTTTCCCTGCAATTTCTACAATCGCGTACATTGGGTTCTCTGCTTTGGGGCGCCGGACTGGGTACCGACGCGAGAGGAAAAATTTCTCTCCTTTCCAGGAGTTACTTACGGACAAATAATTGCCGAGCCCGCAAATTTAAGACAACAGACAGGGGATA
>JAFMNH010000106.1 GCA_017859335.1 Rhodothermales bacterium
GCAACGGCCATTGCCAGTCGCGGCCCGGAGACTGCGCGCCCTGTTTGCGGATTGATGACATGTCCGAATTGCGTCTGCTCCTTGCCTGATGCATCGGTAAACGATTTGCCGTGAACGCCGGAAACAGAGAGAGCCCGCGATACCAGAGGCACAGCGATCAGCCACTTCGGTGAGGTAGACGTCTCGTATGGGTCTTCAACTCCGATTTTCCACGGACTGCCCTCATGGTCCGTGCCGATGGTCACGGTCGTACTGGTGCCGCCATGCAGGAGTGCTGATTGAACGCCAGCCTCCTCTAGAATGAGCCGGGCCTCGTCGAGTGCCCACCCTTTGGCAATGCCGCCCATATCGAGCTGTATGCCGGGCTTTCGGAACCTGATCGTCCTGTCGGTTTCGTCGGTGGTCACATGGTCCAGCCCGATGGTTTCCTGCATGGTTTCGAGCGCCTCCGGAGAAGGCACACGTCCGGAGTCCCCACGGGCACGTAGACCCCATGCGGACAAAGCGGGTGCAATGGTGGGATCGAACTGGCCCTGCGTTTCCTTGTGCAGGTCCCTGCAGGCAGCAAGCAGGCGCATCATCATCCCACTGCACGTGACCGGTTTCGAAGCAGCGTCGCGATTTACTCGACTCAGCTCACTGGCAGGGGAATAGAAATTGAACCGCTCCTCGATGCGCTTCACTTCACGAATGGCCTCTTCGCCGGCTGCACGCAAAGACACGGCATCGGATCCGGTCAATACGAATTCAAACCGGGTGGCCATGGCGCGGAATGCAAGACGAACGGGCTGCATCGGCTGGGTTCAAATGACTGCGGGGCGGTTGGCGAGCCAACCGCCCCGCAGACGGGTTTCGACACGGGAAGCGTGTGTCAGGACAACTCGAACGTGCCGTAGGTCGGAACGACAAGCTGCGTACCACCACCCGTGTGGAACTCACGGGTCTCATGGTTCAGGAAGATAGCCTCACCGTAGCGGTTGGATGCCTCGGCCATGGAAATGATGGCCTGGGCAATAATGGCCACGTCGATGTTGCCATTCGTGTTGTGGTCGTTCCGGATGGCAGAGAAGAGGTCGTCCACGTGTGCCGGGATATCGGGCCCGGGCGTCAGGTTCTCATAGATCTCCGCATCAACCAGATCTGCATAGGGTCTCTCGGGCCGCAGTTCAACAGAGCCGCCACCGAAGTATAGGGTTGCCTCGTGGCCTCGAATGACCTGCTGCACGCCCTGCTCGTTCACCGTCGATCCAGCCACCATCATGCACATGCCGTTCGGGAATTCGACCAGCAGCTGCGTGTTGTCGTCCACGCTTCGGTCGTCCTCTCCCACGAACATGTCCGTCACGGCCTTATTGCCAATGGCCACGACCCGTTTGGGAAGATCGGTCACGTTGGCAGCTATGATCAGGGGATGGATCATGTGGGCCAGGAGATCTCCCATGATCCCGGCACAATACCGGTAGTACTTACGCCAGCGGTGGTAATGCTCCCGGTTGAAACTGGGTCGGTTGGCCACCTGACCCAGCCAGTGATCCCAATTCATGGTCTCGGGAGTCACACCATCCTCCAACCGGTAATAGTTCCACTCACCATCCGGCGTGTTTCGCATGTAGGAGTTCTGCGCAAACGTAGCCGGCCCAATCTTGCCCGCCTTGACCAGTTCGGCGGCTTTGTGCCATTTGGCCTCCGAGGTGTACTGCGAGCCAATCTGGAATTTCATTCCGGTCCTCTTGACGGCATCATAGACGTCGAACGCCTCAGGCAGGTACCGCGTCATGGGCTTTTCGCAGTAGACATGCTTGCCTGCCTCCATGGCATCGATAGCAATCTGGGCATGCCAATGGTCTACCGTACCGATGAAAATGACGTCGATGTCGTCGTTCTCCAGCAATTTGCGATGGTCTTCGTACACCTCAACAGTGAAGTCCTGACTCTTTGCATCCCGAACCATCTCGAGGTGTTTCTTGACCCGATCCCGGCGTCCGGAGTAGAGGTCGCACCCAGCGACAACGGCGGTGTTGTACTCGTATCCGTGCCAGTTGCCTCCATCACCATTCATGTTCGTAACGGCCCGAACATGCGTAAAACCCTGACCGCCAACACCCACATGGCCCACGACCAGACGGTCATTGGCACCGAGGACACTCCCTTTGGCGGGTGCGCCTGAGTAGCGGCGAACTGGGGGAGCCGCATCCGCACCGGACACGCCGGTAACGATGGCACCGGCTGCCAGAGCTCCTTTTTTCAGAAAATCGCGGCGGGAATCCGGGGCGGCCTTCAGGCTGTCGGACGTTTTTTTCATGGCGACATGCAGGGGGAATAGGATGCGGCGCTGGCACCGGTCGGAGGGAGCGGCAGGCGCGTGGCATCGTGATTGAACGATCCGTTAAGATACCACGTCTACACTTTTCGTCAACCTCTCCAGATATGTCGTATCCTGTGTCGACGTGGCCGGGCTTGCGACAATTTGCGGGATCCCAACCGATGAGACACCGTTGGTTGCTCTCGGGCGATCGTATGCCCTCCCTGAAGTATGTCACAGCAGAGTCAACGACGCAACGATACCATGCGGAAACTTCTCTCGATTACTCTTTTATCGCTGATGCTGGCCGTGCCAGCCCGTCTCGCAACTGCCCAGGAGAGTTATGTCCTCGGTGACGGATCAACGATCCGGGTTGATGGATCGTCCAATCGCTCGGATTGGAGCGTAGAGGCCACAGCCGTGACGGGATCGTTCGTGTTCACGGAAGGGTCTCCAATCGAAGGAGGGTTCACCATTGCCGTCCGGGACATGAAGAGCGGTCGGAGCCTGATCATGGATCGGTTGATGCACAGCACGTTCGGTGCGGATACCCACCCTGATATTGGTTTCGCGCTGGCATCGGCTCAGCCCTCAGACGATCAGGGATGGTGGGAGATGCAGGGCGATCTGACCATGGCCGGCACAACAAACCCGGTCATCGTTCGGCTGCAACAGCAGGGTGAAACAGGAAAAACGGCTCGGTTCACCGGGTCGCATGCTCTGCTCATGACGGACTTCGGCATGAAGCCGCCTACCGCCATGTTCGGCTCCCTGCACACCGCGGATGAGGTTTCCATTCACTTCGACCTGCTACTTGCATCCACGTGCGAAGAGGATTGCGAATCGGATGGCTGATTGCGCTGGGTCTCGGATGGAGTGTCTCTGTAGCCGCGGCGCAGAGCACCATTTCATTTGAAGACGTTACAGCCGCCTCCGGTATTGATACAGCCGTGGGCGGTGTCGGGGTGTCCACCTTCGATTTCAACGACGATGGGTACGATGACCTGACCATTGCACGGGCCGATGCGCCACCGGCCCTACTGCGCAATAATGGAGATGCCACGTTTACGGACGTAACCGCCAGTAGCGGGATCACCTCCTCGGGCACGCTGATCGTATCGCTGTGGGTGGATGTCAACCGGGATGCACTCCCTGACCTGTTTCTTGGACAGGCCTCCATGGGGGCGAACGCACTGTGGCTGAATCAAGGGGATGGGACGTTTATTGATGTTGCAGAAGCATGGGGACTGGACACCCGCGCACGGGTGGGTGGTGCTTCCTTCTCTGATTTTACGAACGATGGATATCCCGATCTATTTCTGGGAGTGGAGAACGGTTTCGATCTCCTGTATCGAAATGTGGATGGTACCGGGTTCGAGGACGTAACCGAACTGTTCGGCGTCGAAGGGGAGCCCTTTTCCATCCCGATGCAGCCCACGTGGATCGATATCGATGAGGATGGGGATCGGGATCTGTTCGTGACGCACGATGAGGATGAGCCTAATTTCCTGTACATCAACCAGGACGGACGAGCATTCATGGAGAGTGCTGCTGCATGGGGGATTCGTGAGGTGGGCATGGGTAACTCCATGGGTGTCACTTGGGGCGATCCGGATCTGGATGGAGACCTGGATGCGTACGTCACACGGATCGGAGTCGCAGGTTTCTACGTTTTCGATGAGCGCATCAGCCGGTATCTGGATCAAGCCACACAGTGGCGTGTTGCGCCGAACGGTGTCGGATGGGGGACATACTTTGTGGACCTTGACAATGACGGAGACGAGGATCTGCCCGTGGTCCATTCTTCACCTGCCCCCGGAATAGAGCCACCCGCGCTGTTTGAGAATGTCCGTACCTGGTTCAACCCGGTGTATGAAGCCGGTGCCTTCAAGACGGAACGAAGTGATATGGGGCTGGCCGTTGGAGACTTCAATGCCGATGGCAGGCAGGACCTGATTGTTACCAATACAAGAGGTGTACATCGCCTCCTGTTGAATACGACGCCCGATGCTGGGAACTGGATCACGGTCCAGCTTCTGGAGGAGGACTCCAGTCCGGCCGCGCTCGGGGCTCGGATTGAACTGGACGTGGCGGGGGAGACGTTGGTACGTGTCCTGCATGCTGGAGACGGGTACAACGGACAGAATACCTACCGTATCCATTTCGGGCTTGGAACGGCGCCTGAGGCCGATGCGCTCCGTGTGCGATGGCCCGACGGTCGGTGGGAATCATTCGGTGCACTGGCAGCCAATGGTCGCTACCGGGTGAAGGACGGAAAGGTTAGCACCCGGACGCAGGAACTCCCGCTCTTGTCCAAGCCGCTCGATGTATGGCCGAATCCCTCCCGCGGTATCGTTACCATCCGGTCCGAGGGTGGTTTCCTGACGATCCGGGACGTGCTGGGTCGGCATGTTGTCCATGGTATGCCGATCCAGGGGATGTCACGTCTCGACCTGTCCCACCTGTCTGCAGGCGCATATCTTGTCACGGTGGCATCCGGAACGACGATTGAGCAATCGTTGATGCTGCGGCGCTGAGCAGCACGAAAAAGGGCGGGCGGATCGATGATCCGCCCGCCCTTCCGTTTGTCTGGCGTATGAGAGGCTTACTTCTCTTCATCCTCCTCGACGACCTCATAGTCGACGTCTTTCACCTCATCCGCTTCAGCATCTTCACCGGCATCTGCGCCAGCTGTTTCTGCACCATCAGCCGCAGCTTCCTGCTGCGCTTGGTACAGATCCTGACTGGCTTCACTCCAGGCCGCGTTCAATTGCTCCATAGCGGACTCGATTTCCTCGAGATTCCGCTCCTTGTGAACCTCTTTCAGGCGCTCAAGAGCAGACTCAATCTTGGCTTTCTTGTCCGCCGGAAGCTTGTCGCCGTATTCGGACATGTTCTTTTCGGTCGAGAAGATCAGGGAGTCGGCCGTGTTGACCTTGTCCACTTCTTCGCGCCGCTTCTTGTCTTCATCGGCATGGCTCTTGGCGTCAGTGCGCATTTTTTCGATTTCCTGCTCGGTAAGGCCCGAGGAGGCCTCGATGCGAATGGACTGCTCCTTGCCGGTTGCCTTGTCTTTCGCCGAGACGCTCAGGATACCGTTGGCATCGATGTCAAAGGTGACCTCGATCTGTGGCATACCGCGTGGTGATGGAGGTATACCATCGAGGTGGAATCGGCCGATGGTACGGTTATCGGCCGCCATGGAGCGATCGCCCTGCAGGACGTGGATTTCCACGCTGGGTTGGTTGTCGGCCGCCGTCGAGAACGTCTCACTCTTTTTGGTTGGAATCGTCGTATTGGCTTCGATGAGCGGTGTAGCCACGCCGCCGAGCGTCTCGATACCCAGGTTGAGGGGTGTGACATCGAGAAGCAGCACGTCGGATACATCGCCCGAGAGGACACCCCCCTGGATGGCCGCTCCGACCGAGACGACCTCGTCCGGGTTGACCGAGCGATTGGGCTTCTTGCCGAAGAAGGCTTCTACAACCTCCTGGATCTTGGGAATCCGGGAGGAACCACCAACCAGGATGACTTCGTCGATCTGATCCTTGGACAGGCCTGCATCCTTCAGCGCTTTCTCCATGGGCGGAAGGGTCCGTTTGACCAGATCATCCACCAACTGCTCGAATTTTGAGCGGCTCAGGTCGAGCGTGAGGTGTTTGGGACCTTCCTGGGTTGCCGTGATGAAGGGCAGGTTGATGGTGGTCTGGGTGGAGGAAGACAGTTCGACCTTGGCCTTTTCCGCCGCCTCCTTCAGGCGCTGCAGCGCCATCGCGTCTTTTCGCAGGTCGATGCCCTCGTCCCGGTTGAACTCGTCAGCAATCCAGTCGATGAGCTTCTGGTCGAAATCATCCCCGCCGAGGTGGGAGTCCCCATTGGTGGACTTTACTTCGAAGACCCCATCACCCAATTCCAGGATGGAGATATCATACGTGCCGCCGCCCAGGTCGAACACGGCAACCATCTCCTCTGAGTCCTTCTTGTCCAAGCCGTAGGCCAATGCAGCCGCCGTAGGCTCGTTGATGATGCGACGGACCTTGAGGCCCGCAATTTCTCCGGCTTCCTTGGTTGCCGTACGCTGCGCATCGTTGAAATAGGCAGGAACCGTGATGACAGCTTCCGTCACCTTTTCGCCCAGATAATCCTCTGCTGTCTGCTTCAGTTTACCGAGCACCATGGCTGAGATTTCTTGGGGCGTGTAAACGCGGTCATCAATCTTGACGCGAGCTGTATCGTTGTCTCCTTTGACCACTTCGTAAGGAACGGTTTTCAACTCCGAGCCTACTTCGCCGAAGGTGCGACCCATGAACCGCTTGATGGAGAAGATGGTATGCTCAGGATTGGTGATGGCCTGGCGCTTGGCCGGCGCACCCACCAAGCGCTCCCCGTCTTTCTTGAACGCGATGATGGATGGCGTGGTGCGCGCACCCTCGGCGTTGGTGATTACGGTCGGTTCGCCCCCTTCCATGACGGCTACGACTGAGTTCGTGGTTCCGAGGTCAATGCCTATGATCTTTCCCATCGGGGCTGCTGGTTGGTCTGTAGATGATTCGAGACTGTCAAAAGTGTCAGGCGCACACATTGTGGGCCTGTGCCGCCACCGTAACAATCACCGTGCCGTTTCTGGAAACCCGACATATTGTCAGCAAATGATGTGGGATCTACCTGCAACGAGCGTCGGATCATGCCTATATTGCCGGCCACGACCCCAACGACATGAAGCACGTACCGAACGTTCTGACCATCACCCGCATGGTGGTCACCCCGATTCTGCTCCTGCTGCTTTTCGCTGACACCCTGGCAGCCCAAGCTTGGGCGCTGGGCTTATTCGTGTATGCCTCCATTTCAGACTGGGCAGACGGCCAGCTGGCTCGCCGCTTTGGCGCCGGCTCCAGGCTGGGGCAGTTCCTCGATCCGATCGCCGACAAGGTGCTGGTGTTGGGTACGTTTCTGGCGCTCGTTTTTGTGCTGCCAGAAGACGTGAGGTGGTGGCTGGTCATGATCATCGCCTTGCGCGATGCGGCCGTGACCGGATATCGTGTCCATCTCAAACGCAGGGGTCGTGTTCTCACGACCAGCCGAAACGCCAAATGGAAAACGGCCGTACAGCTGACGTTCCTGATTGCCGTTCTGCTCCTGATGACGGCTGCTCGTACCGTGGAGCCGTTCATCGGGTGGATGCAGGTGCTCTTCGCATCCGGCGCGATTTTTTGGGCACTGGTCGTGGTTACCCTGGTCACGGTATGGACAGGGCTCGATTATTTCATCAATCCCAGCATTTCAACGGATGACAAAGCCGACGGACACTGATCGCACGCAGTTGGAATCATCGCCGGAGCGGGCCCTGCGCATGGCGCACCATCTTCTGCGTATCGGAGCGGTCAGTCTGTCTCCATCGCAACCCTTTACATGGGCTTCCGGGCGCTTGTCTCCAGTCTATTGCGACAACCGTCTGACACTGGGCTATCCCAACGTCCGTTCAGATATTGCTGCGGGGTTCGAAGCCATCCTTCATGAGCAGGATATTCCCTGTGATGTGGTGATCGGTACGGCCACGGCGGGTATCCCGCATGCTGCCTGGTTGGCGGATCGGCTCGACGTGCCAATGGCCTATGTTCGGGGTGCCGCCAAAGCCCATGGGCGAGGCAATCAGATCGAGGGGCTGGCCCCCGAGGGAGCACACGCAGTGGTCATTGAGGACCTCGTCTCGACGGGCATGTCCTCCACAGCGGTTCTGGCCCCACTATCGGAACGAGGTGTCAAGGTCGAGGCTGTCCTCGCCATCTTTACCTATGGTCTGCCGAGTGCTGACGATGCGTTCGAAAAGGCAGGCGTTCCGTTGTTCACCCTGTCCAACTTCAGCGCACTCGTTGAAGCTGCCTCAAGCACGGGGTCCCTCTCCGAAGCCGAGGTCGACTCCCTTCGCTCTTGGTACGAAAATCCGTCCCAATGGTCGCAGGATCGAGGGGGAGCGTAATCAACAGCGGAAGGGGTCAGTGCCATGACAGCTACCATCCTGACTATCGGCGATGAGATCCTCATCGGTCAGATTGTGAACACGAACGCTGCCTGGATGGGAGAGGAGCTGACGCGGATCGGTGTGCGTCCCCGCAGCATGGTTGTGGTACCGGACTCGAGGGATGCCATTGCAGCAGCACTTCGCGCCGGCATGATTTCCTCTCGCGTCCTCCTCGTGACGGGCGGATTGGGGCCGACACACGACGATATTACGCGGGATGTGGTGGCCGAGGTATTCAATGTTACCCTGATCGAGGATCCCACCATTCTTGACCAGGTTCGTCAACGTTTCGTGCGACGGGGATGGGACATGCCTGCATCCAATCATTCCCAGGCAATGGTTCCTGAAGGATTTGAGGCGGTGGGTAATCCCGCTGGAACCGCTCCGCTTTTGATGGGCCGCTACGAGCATCCGGATGGGCCCGGACTGATTGCTGTCATGCCGGGCGTTCCTTTCGAAATGAAGCAGTTCATGACGACTGCGGTGCTTCCTCGGATCCAGACCATGGAAGGGGCACCCGATATCCGGCAGAAGACGCTGCTTACCGTCGGCATCGGTGAATCGCATTTGAACGAGGCGCTCAAAGGCGTAGAGCACTATTTGGTC
>JAFMNH010000107.1 GCA_017859335.1 Rhodothermales bacterium
CCTCTTCGCATGAACGACGAGCACCTTCTCGTTAATCAACTGCTCCAGGGCCTCGGACCACAGATCTTCAGACCACGGGAGCTGCTGCTGATTCATGACCCCGAGCACCATTCCATCCACATCGGACTGGAGAATGATGTAATCGCCTACGACCGCCACAATCTCATCGAGGACCTGGCCATCCTGTGCCTGTGCTTTGCCAGGCTGAAGCAGCGCTGCTGTCAGCAGGATGGTGGTCAACAGCAAATGGGGTTTCAGCATGTGATTACGAATGGGTAGGGCGGTTGTCAGCACGTTGGGGACGCTTGTCTACTCGGCTATTCGTGGGGGGATTCAGAGGTACGGACAATTTGGTGAACCCGCCGATTGGGAATGTGCCGTCTCGCCTGGATTGGTCAGGGGCGCACGGTGGCCTATCAGGGAGCGGGGCGCAGACGTCGATCGAGCGGGTTAACAGCTGGGCCTACTTGATGACCAGTTCTTCGCGCGCCACAGCTCGCGTCCGGAGCCGTTCAACCTGCCGTGAATACAACTGTTTCCTCATATCAATCATCACGCGTTCCCGGATATCATCCCTGACCATCTCACGGGAGGGGATGGATCCTTGGGGAAGGCGTTCCAGAAGATGCACGACATGAACCATCGAGTCAGAGGTTACCACGAGCCGAACATCGTCGACTGATGCCCCGATCAGCAGTCCTCCAAGCTCCGGCGTAGCTGCGAAAACGTGGCGTTCTGGATAGAACGAATCCTGATTGATATTGCTGCGCGCACCCGTCGAAGGGACGGGCAACCGCGCCGTCGATGATTCTTCCAGCAATCGAAGCGCAACCTGGGCCGTATCAGGATGGTCGTAGATCAGATGACGAACACGCACGTAGGGCTCACGAAGAGCCAATTGCTCCCGGTGCTGCTCGTAGTAGGTTTGTATGGCAGCTTCGTCGGGTCCCTCTCCAATCTCCGTATCCATTACACGCGTAACCAGCGCATTGATCAGAACGGAGCGTTCATTATCGGAAAGTAGCCTCCGCACGTCAGGATCGCCACGCAGCCCTCGTGCCAAAGCTTCCTGGTAGAGCAGCTCGTTGGTAACCCATTGCTCAATGATCTGGGAGACAGCATCCGCGGAATCCAAAAAAGCAGGACGATTCTGGAGCAGCTGAGCAATATCGGCCTCCGTCAAGGTGGCATTACCAACCCGTGCCACGAACGATTGAGGTTGGGGCGGGGTGCCGCATCCGCTTCCCGAGACCAGCACCCACCCGAGAACCGGGAGTACCACGCACCGTGCAAGCCTTTGCAAGTGGGGTAGGTCCTTCCCCGATCCGCATCGTATGGTGCTCATCGTTCGAGCTGTTTCAGAACCTCTGGATAAACCGATACATTGTACTGCTCACGCAATCGAGCGGTCAACTGCGCCTCCATCTGGGTCTGCACCTGATTGACGACCTCGGATCGGGCCTCCTCGAATGTCATGGGTCTGGCCGGGTCTGTACCGTCGTGATACAGCGCAATCCAGCCCCCATCGTACGCCTGAGCTTCGGTTATCTCGCCGGCACTCCGCTCCAGGATGGCGTCAAACATGGAACCTGTCGCCTCACTCAGGAACGTGGTGTCTGCTCGCAGCACGAACGTACTGTCATTCTGGCTCGCGCGCAGGGCCTGTTCGATACCTGCGTTGCCGACGGCCTCGACAAAGGCATTCAATTTCTCCTGCGAAGGACTGGAGTAGCTGACGACACGGACCCTGTCAGGATAGCTGTAGGACGCTGCATTGGCATCGAAATAGCGACGCTGTGCGGTTGTGTCCTCTGAGGCCTTTTCCCACACTTCCGTCTCCATGAAACGGAACAACAGCAGCCCGTCCCTGAAGTCCTGCATGGTTGCAGCGAAGTCCGTGTCTCTCTTCTCAAGCTGGTTCACTTCGTAGTCAACCGCCCGTTCTGCCAGCCACTCGTCCACCACCCCGTAAATACGATCTTCGATATTCTGTGCGGCGGGCGTTACAATTCTCCGGAAGTACTGGCGGTAGGCTGAGAGGGTCAGGACGGAATCGGCAAATTCCACGAAGATGGGATCCTCTTCACCGGCAGTAAAATCGGTCGTGGTGATCCATTTCACGAGAGAGTCCGGCCGCATCGATGCCACCCAGCCTGCCACGAGGGTCGAGTCCACACGCGGCCCTACTTCTTCAATTACCCGCTGAGCAAATGCATCCTGGGCCGCTTGTGTTCGCGGCATTTGGCTGATACGACTCTTCATGGATTCATACTCCTCCTCGTAGGAACCGAGAGTATGCTCCTCGACCATCTGGATGAAGTGGTATCCGAATTGGGTACGGACCGGGCCCGTCCAGTCACCTTCGTTTTCGATGGAGAACGCGGCATCCCGAAATGCGAAAGGCAATCCTGCGTCGTAGGCAAGTCGTCCGATGGAGCCCCCTTGACCGGATGAATTCTGGTCGTCTGAATACGTTCTGGCTAGGACTGCAAAGGATTCACCCGCCTCGAGACGAACCCGGATAGAGTCAACTTTGGATTGTGCGGCAGCCTCATCGGCTGGGCCGGAACCCTGTACTCGAACCATGATGTGCGCCAGCTCACGATCTCCGGGCATGGCCAACCGATCCGTCACCTGCAGGATATGATAGCCGAATCGGGTGCGAAAGATGGTGCTCGTGGCGCCTACGGGCGTGTTGTAGGCCATGTCTTCGAAGGCTTCAACCATTCGGCCCCCTCCGAAGTACCCCAGCTGCCCCTGATAGCCGGGCGAGCCGGGCGTCCCTTTGGCGGAAGGGTCCTGGGAGTAGCGCGCTGCCATCTGGCCAAAGTCAGCTCCGGCCAGCACGGAGTCGCGAATGGCGGCCAAGCGGTTCCAGACGGCTAGAGTGTCTGTCGGCGATGCTCCCGCCTCCAGCGTAAGCAGGATGTGTCGTGCTTCGACCATCTCCTTGCGTCGGTCGTACATCTCTCTGACCAATGGGTCGTAGACCCGCCGCTCCATGATGTAGGGACGCGCCAGCTGCAGCCGGTACTGGAGAACCTCAGCCTGCAAGGCAGGATCCTGATCAAGGCCCAGTCTTTTTGCCTCTCTGACCTTCAGGCGGAAGTCGACATAACGAGTCAGAAAATCTTCGTACGCTTCGAGCGATACCGAGTCACCGGGTGAAATGCGTCCGTTTCGCTCGAAACTCGTTTCGAAATCGGGGAGGGTGATCTCCGTGCCATCGATAAGGGCTACAACATCGGGGCTCGGCGTAGCCTCGACTGGTTCCATGGGCGAACTGGCGGATTGACATCCTGCCAACACAGGAATGAGCAGTAGCACCCAGGCAAATGATCGAAGTGGATTACGCGACATCGGCTTTCGGTCAGGGACGTTTGGAGGATGACTGATCAACGGGAAACAACTTCGGGAGGGTGTCTCGAAGCAGGGCGGTCCACGCGTCAGCCCAATCAATGGTTCCGCTCGTTGGGCAACGCCATGGGATTCCCGTCTGTTGTCAGGATGCGTATTACACACGATTTCATCTCCCGATGAGCGGAATCCCTACTGGTCTGGAACCCTCAGTGGTACGCAACGAGTTTGACACCCAATCGCGTCCCGTTTCCTGTTCTTCAAACACCCTTTCTTCCCATGCGTGTCCGTTTTGCTCCCAGCCCCACGGGTTTCCTGCACGTTGGAGGCCTGCGAACGGCTCTCTACAATTATCTCCTGGCCAAACAACACGGCGGGGCCTTTATCCTTCGGATTGAGGATACCGACCGAAAGCGCTTCGTAGAGGCGGCAGAGCAAGATATCTTGGACATGATGGCCTGGGCAGGTCTTGCCTTTGACGAGGGACCGGGCAAGGGCGGCTCGTATGGGCCGTACAGACAATCAGAGCGCACCGAACGTTATCATGAGGTAGCGTCCTTGTTGGTCGATGCGGGTAAGGCATACATCGCCTTTGATGACGATGACGCCTTGGATGCCATGCGTGAGCGCCATCGCACGACGGAAAATCCGACACCACGCTACGATCATTCCACGCGTCTGGAGATGCTCAACGGCTTGACCCTCTCGGCAAGCGAAGTCCAGGAACGACTGGACCGGAATGAACCGCATGTCATTCGTCTCAAGGTCGACCCGGGGCACACAATTGGGTTTACGGATGCCGTCCGCGGCCAGGTGGTGTTTGAGAGCGAGACGATCGATGACCAGGTGCTTATGAAATCCGATGGGCTGCCTACCTACCACCTGGCCAACATTGTAGACGACCATGACATGTGCATTACGCATGTCATCCGTGGCGAAGAGTGGCTTCCATCCACACCGAAACACGTACTGCTCTACGAGGCCATGGGTTGGGAGGTACCTACCATGGCCCACTTGCCACTGATCATGAGCCCAACGGGTGGTAAGCTGTCCAAGAGGAACGCCGAAAAACAGGGTATACCTGTTTCTGTCTCGAGTTATGTCGAGCAGGGCTTTGAACCGGAAGCACTCGTCAATTTCCTCGCCCTTCTGGGGTGGAATCCAGGGGATGAACAAGAGATGTTCTCCATGGAAGAGCTGACCGCATCCTTCTCTCTGGACCGCGTAGGGCAGTCGGGCGTGCAGTTCGACATGAAGAAGCTGCTCTGGTTCAACGAGCAATGGGTCAGAACCCGGGCCGACGCTGACCTGGCAGATCAGTTGGCAACAGAGGCCAGCGAGCGGTTCGGCTGTACCGATCGTGACTACCTTGTACGCGCCATCGGCCTCATGAAGGAACGTATGGTTTTTGCACGAGACCTGTTCAGCGCGCCGTACCTGTTCCAGTCGCCCGATTCGTATGACGAAGCAGCTGTTGCCAAGCGCTGGAAGGCAGCATCCGCGGAGCATCTGCTTCGCTTCCGGGAGTACCTGGCATCGTCCGGCGACTGGACTGTAGAGGCGCTTGAGGAGACGCTGAAAGCCTATGTTGAGAAGGAGGAGGTCGGCATGGGAGCCATCATGTTCCCGCTTCGAATGGCATTATCCGGTACAGGCGGCGGACCAAGCCTCTATGCGCTCATGGCGCTGATTGGCAAACAGGAAACATTGGATCGTATCGATACGAGTCTGACCGCCTTACCGTAGGGCTACGGCGGATCGGTTGGCTGATCAGAGAGCCAATCGTTCGAGGAGTTCGCGGGCGGCTGCATACGGCGTCTTGGTGCCATCGGTGACCTCGTCCTTCAGACGTGCATGATGCGTCTTCCACTCAGGGAGGTCACGTATCCTGCGTTGCAGCAGGGCATTCAGGGCCATCTCAAACCACTGGATGCGCTGGTTCTGGCGTTGTTCATCGAGGCTTCCATTATCCACGAGTTCGGACAGGAGTCTATCGATCACGTCGGATAATTCATCGACACCCAAGCCGGATATGGCAGACGTCGGTATGCATGCCGGCGCTGGGGCGCCCTGCAGGAGCTTCAGGGCACTACCCAGCTCCCTCGCATGATTCAGGGCTGCTTGGTGTCCGTCGTCCTCAGCCTTGTTTACCGCCACCAGATCGACCATTTCAAGGATACCGCGTTTGATTCCCTGCAGACCATCGCCCGATCGTGCCATCGTGACGAAAACGACCAGGTCCACAACCTGACTTACGTCGTGCTCCGATTGACCGACGCCAACCGTTTCAACAAGGATCCGATCATATCCTGCTGCCTCACATACCAGGATCGCTTCCCGCGTGGTTTCAGCTGTTCCTCCAAGATGGCCTGACGTAGCCGATGGACGAATGAAGGCGTTCTCATGGCGAGACAAGTCAGCCATTCGTGTCTTGTCGCCCAGAATACTACCGCCGGTCCGCTTGCTGGTAGGGTCGATTGCCAGCACGGCCACGCGATGGCCATCACGTATCAGACGCAAGCCATACCGGTTGATGAGCGAACTTTTGCCAACGCCGGGAGGCCCTGTAAACGCGACGCGTCGACTGATGCCCGGGCGTGTTGCGATGATGTCATCACAGGCCTGCAGCAAGGAGATCTGATCGGCCTCGTCAATGGGTCGTCTGCTTTCGAGCAGGGTGATGCAGCGTGCAAGGCCGCCCCTGTCTCCCTTGACCAACAGGTCCAACAACTCTTTGACGCGGTCAGTCATGGGGCGTTCTGAAGCAGAGGGGGAGAGGAAGCGCTGTAATGGGGCCTTGCAGCTGCATCATGACGAGGTAGTTGCCAGCAATGTGTCCAAAAGAGCATCTGCAGCTTCTGGAATGACTGTTCCGGGACCAAAAACCGCGTGGACTCCAGCAGACTGAAGGGCCGCAATATCCTGTTCGGGGATGACTCCGCCGGCTATGACGAGAATATCCTCCCGTCCCGATGCCTTCAGTGCACGAACCAGTTCAGGGACGAGTGTCCGGTGCGCACCGGCAAGTGTGGAGACGCCCACGATGTGTACATCATTTTCAATGGCCTGACGCACCGTTTCCTCCGGCACCTGGAAGAGCGGACCGATATCCACATCGAACCCCATGTCCGCGAAGGCGGTAGCGATGACACGGGCTCCCCGATCATGCCCATCTTGTCCTAGCTTGGCAATCAGGATACGGGGTCTGCGACCGGTCCTGCGTTCGAATATGTCTGATTTCTGTTGCACAGCTGCCAATGTACTCTGATCTGGGTACTCGGATGCATAGACACCGGAAAACAGCGTTGCGTCGGGTTGGTGCCTGCCAAAGACGTTCTCCAGGGCGAGTGAGATTTCGCCGAGAGTAGCGCGTGCACGTGCTGCTTCGAGGCACGGCTCAAGCAGCGGTGCCTCGGGGTCACGCGCTGCGGACTCCAGCGCTTTGAGGGCATGCCTTACCGCTTCCTCGTCACGGGTGGCCTTCAGCGTGTCCAATTGACGGATTTGTGCCGCACGAACGGCGGTGTTGTCAATCGAGCGAACCTCCATTCCGGCCTCTTCATCGTGTTCAAAGCGATTCACTCCTACGATCACGTCGCGACCGGAGTCGATGCGCGCTTGCCGCCGAGCTGCTGATTCTTCGATGCGCCGTTTTGGCAGTCCCCTTTCAATGGCACGGGACATGCCACCAGCCTCCCTGATTTCCCGCAGATGGGCACGGGCCTTGTTCAAGAGTTCCTGCGTGCTCTTCTCTACCATCTCCGAGCCGCCGAAGGGGTCGATGACGTCACACAAGTCTGTTTCCGCCTGCAGAATACGCTGGGTATCCCGGGCAATACGCGCCGAGAAATCTGTTGGAAGCGCAAGGGCCTCATCCAGCGCATTGGTGTGCAGCGACTGCGTGTGCCCGGCTACCGCTGCAACGGCTTCAATACAGGTCCTGGCGACATTGTTGAACGGGTCCTGCGCCGAGAGGGACCAACCGGATGTTTGGCAGTGGGTGCGGAGCATCCGGGATTTGGGGTTCTTGGGCGAAAACGTATCCATGAGCTCCGCCCACAGAACGCGGGCTGCCCGCAGCTTCGCTATTTCCAAGATGGGCTCCATCCCGATTCCGAAGAAAAAGGAAATGCGGGGAGCAAAGGTATCCACATCACGCCCCATGGCCAGTGCCTGCTCGACGTATTCGAGGCCATCGGCCAGCGTGTAGGCCAGCTCCAGGTCAGCAGACGCTCCTGCTTCGAGCATATGATATCCGGAAACAGAGATGGGATTGAAGCGCGGCATCTTTTCCGAGGCGTACCGCATGACATCCCGCACGATTCGCATACTGGACGCAGGAGGATAGATGAACGTGTTGCGCACCATGAACTCCTTCAGGATGTCGTTCTGTATGGTGCCCGTAAGCTGCTGAGGAGCCACCGAAGTCTCCTCCGCAGCAACGATGTAAAAGGCCATGATGGGCAGTACGGCCCCGTTCATGGTCATCGATACACTCATACGGTCCAAGGGGATGCCGTCGAAGAGAACCTTCATGTCGTCAACGGTATCGATGGCCACGCCGGCCATCCCAACATCCCCACTCACACGGGGGTGATCTGAATCGTAACCCCGGTGTGTAGCCAGATCAAAAGCAACCGAGAGTCCCTTCTGACCCGCCCTCAGATTCTGCCGATAAAACGCATTGGACTCCTGTGCTGTCGAAAAACCGGCATACTGCCGGATGGTCCAGGGGCGGCCGAGGTACATGCTCTCGTAGGGACCACGCAGATAGGGGGGATGCCCAGCCGGAGCGGGATTCGCACGGGTATCCGGCTTGAACCACGAAGCGATAGTGCTCGGCGGGGTGAGTCCTGCATGGGATGGGGGCGCCTGGGTTGGTTTCCCCACCGGTTCACTGTCGGTGGTTTGACGCCGTGATGCCAGATGGATGTCGGCTTCGATCCATGCTTGAAACCTTCCATCTTCGGGCCACTCGTTCAGTGGAAGTGCGTTCATCTCTTCCAGGCGGGCCATAGCCTGCTCCACCATCTGGCACGCTGCTTCCTCAATGACCCAGGCGCCCCGCATAGGGTCCAGCCGAGCGTCCAACAGAGACTCGTGTTCAAGCAACCTGTGGATGTTATGGGCCAGGCGCTGCGACTCAGGGTCGCCTGACCCATCATGGGGGCTGAGGCTCCAGGCGTCGACCCCAGCAAGCGTGGCTGCCAGGCCCTGGAGGGTTGATCGCACCAGGTTGGTCGGGCTGAAGGTGTTGTCGAATCCTGCGCTGGTTCCCAAAGCGTCGAGGGTAATGTCGATGGCGTGATTATCGGGCACCAGTTTGTCCAGAAGGCACCGCGCTGCCCGCAGACCGGTAATATCAGACATGATGCGTGTGGAGACGGGCAGCAGGATGCCGATCGAACCGTGCGAGTCGGACGTCACGGCGGGCGACTTCACGGCGGCCGCAAGTATCGTGAGAAGAGAGGTCCATCCCAGGGGGAGCCACGCCCCCGGGCTCAGATCGATTTGGATGGTATGACCACCAAAGGCTGTTATGACCCCCGACTCAAGTCCG
>JAFMNH010000014.1 GCA_017859335.1 Rhodothermales bacterium
GGTGGATGAGGAGGACGAGAGGAAACGCACATTCTGGGTCCCGAAAGCCGGGAAACGAGCCCGCGTCACCGCAAGGTATCGATGGAACGCAGCCCACTCCCCGTTGCGCTCAGTAGTGAAATTGACAGGCAGACGTCGCCGATCTCCACTGCCCTGACCGTACCCGACCTCCTGACCCTGATAGATCATGGGGATACCGGGAATGGTCATCAGCATGCCCGTCAGTGGTCGCAGACGGTCGGTATTCGCCTTGAAAACCTCCTGTATCCGGGGCTCATCGTGGTTCTCGAGAAACCGGAAGAAACGTGCGTTCGGTCCGGGTACGAAATTGTAGTTCGGGATGTAGGAGCGATAGGCCGCCGTGTTTCCATAGTTCGACGGATTGCGAAGGAAATGGGAGAAGTCCCAGTCATAGGCTGCATCCAGCCCACCGGCAACACGTGTCCCGAAGGCGTCATCTGCATAGTACACCTCCGTGCCAACGCCCGTGCCCGCCAACTCGCCAAGGGACCATGCATCAGGACGCACACGCCGCATGACCTCGCGTATCGGACGACCGAAACGCTCGGGGCCATACCGTTTCCAGGGTCCCCAGTAGGCGTCAAATCGGTACCCATCAACATTGAACTCTGTCAACCAGTACTGGATGATATCGAGCATTTCGGCTTGCAGATCGTCGTCGTCCCAGTTCAGGTTGGCCAGCTGTCCGAACCCATCGAACACGCGATACAAACCGTTGTCGCTCCACTGCTCAGTCAGATAGGGACCACTACCATCCAGACCCCGATTGTACGCACTTGGCGTGGTCTGGATAAACTCTGAGTAGGTCCCTCCGGCAGCCAGGCTTTGAACCCAGGGATGATCCTCGGAACTGTGGTTCACGGTCAGGTCAAGCACGACCCGCAGACCCAATTCGTGTGCCCGATCCACGAGAGCCCGCAGGTCCTCGTTGGTACCCAGCTTTGGATCGACCGTGCGGAAATCAATGATATTATACCCGGCACCCCATCCACTCATGTCCACATTGCGCATGATGGGCATGAACCAGATTGTGTTGAAGCCCATCTCCTTGATATAATCGAGGTGATGCCGGATCTCATTGAGGCGGTTCCCCTCGGCACCCACGGATCCAGTGGCTTCGACAGGCCCGAAAGCGAACGGGAATATTTCATAGACCACGGCCTGGTCGATCCATGAGGCCTTTTCGGCCCAATCAAAGGTGGACACTGCCCCGTCGGCGCCTACCCTGATGGCCGCACGCGCCTGATCAGTGCGGCCATCTACAGCGCGCACCTTTACCGTCACGTACAGTTCGCCCTCCCCGGAGGCGCTACCCACGGCAGTGCCTCCGCCGGCGATGAACTGCATGAAATCAGTGGTCGAGAGGCGTTCGTCAGGAATGAATTCAATGCTGGCAAGCCCGGAAGAGGACTCCGTTTCGACGACTCCGATCGTGAAGATGGACTCTTCGCCTGAAATGACCAGATCGAATAGTCTGTCCTGAAGCGGGCCGTTCCACTTCGTAATGACCACTTCTTCACTGACAAACGCCTGCCCTGCGATTTCAGCTTCCATGCGAAGGGTGTTCTCTCCGTCAAGCAAGGCCACCGAACCATCGATCTGACCGTTGGCGACCGGCAGATCTTCGAGGAACTGACCATTGCGCAGGACGCGCACGGAGGACAGATCCGGGTCGATACCGCCCGAGGCATCCGCGGCCAATCCCTGCAAGCGGATCGAAGGCATGACCGTGCGCCGGGAGGGGGTCTGCAGGGTCAAACCGCCAACGAGGCTGCCGTAGGCGCTGGATGCGATACCATCTTCCGTGGTAACGGACACCTCAAACCGGGTGCCGTCGACCACAGGACTGTCCAGGGCAATCCTCAGCACTCCGCTCGCGGGATTGAATCCGTAGAGCACATCCGTGGCTGTGGCTCCCGCCACCGACAGCGTCAGGGACTGAATGGACGCCGAGGCCACGATGCCTGCCGTAACATGGCTGACCAACCCGTCCCCATTGAACTGGGGGATGATCTGAACCACCATCGGATCGGCGACGGTAAGTACCGAGTTGTTATTGTCCGAAGGATTGGTTCTGGGATTGTAGGGATCCGTAATCCAGTTGGTACCCGAGGAAGAGGTCACAAAAAACTTGTACTGGACGGTCTGCCCCACCGTGAACGTCTGGCGCTTGTACCACTGCGCCAGGGAGTCCACTCGGGCCATGGCGGTGGAGGACCCATTGTTCCACCCATTGAACGTTCCCGGCAGGCTGGCTGACACGTGATTTCCTTCCACGGGATAGCGGAACGGCACGTTCACCGCTTGGGCAGCGACCTGCGCGGGCCAGCCGGCGGCAAGAAAGCCAACCGTCAGGCTGGCCAGGAGGAGGTATCTATGCAGGGACCGTCGGAACATGGTGGGTGCAAGCGGGCTGGATTGAAGCGAGCCATCGTTGCTTTTTCAAGCAAGCGTGGCAGAGCGAGTGGTGTGACGATCCACCAAGGACGGCGCAAAAACGGTGTGCGCCACCGTGGATTCTGGATGTGCCATGCGCTCCATGAGCAAGTCAAAGGCGCGTCCTCCCATCTCGTGCATGGGTTGCCTCAGTGTGGTCAGTCCCAAGTAACGCGCAATGGGGAGATCGTCGAAGCCGATGATCTGAACATCCTCCGGCACGCTGTGATGCGCATTACGGAGCGCATCCATGGCGCCAATGGCCTGCACGTCAGACGTGGCGAAAATGCCATCGGGACGGATACCGGCTTCCAGCAGTGTCATCATGCCGTCGTAACCAGCCTGTTCGTTGAATCCGTCATGGTATCCATCCGAGGAGACCACGAGATGATCCTCTGCCAGATGGACACCCTTACGCTCGAGAGCACCACGAAAACCCTGCATGCGATGACTTGCCGGCACCGAATGAGGATTGGCCATCAAGACGGCGGGCTCGCGGATTCCCGCGGCCAGCAGGTACTCGGCCGCGATTTCGCCACCGAGCCGATTATCGGTAGAAATCGAGTCAAAACCGGGGTGGTAACAGTCTACAAGGACGACGGGAGTGTCCGAGTGCTGTAATTGCCGCTCCAGGTCGCCCTTGATAGGAGCCGAGAAAAGCATGACACCGGCAGAACGCCCTCGATGCAGCGCTTTTTCAACTTGTCCTTCAATCTCGTCCAGTGTCGGCGCGGAATACACCAGCAGATCGAACGAACTGGCCGACATACGATCCTGCAGCCCCTTGAGCACTTCGGCATAGAAGTAGTTGGAAAGCATGGGCACGATGGCCGAGATGGTCTCGGTTTGCCTGCGGGCCAGACTGCGGGCGGAAACGTGTGGTTGATAGCCCAGGCGCTCGGCTACTTCCTGCACGATCGCGCGTGTCCCCTCGGACACGCGCGGGTTGTCGTTGAATACCCGGGAGACGGTGGCAATGGAAACACCTGCTTCCTCGGCAATATCGTATATGGTGATTCCCACGTATACCTGTTTATAAAAGGAGGGCAGTGCACGCTCCCGTCGGTCGGATCCTTCAGGCTGCGGCACGATTATTCGGGCGAATTCACAGCTTGCGTCCACTGTAAGCGCTTACACCAATGATACGGACGGAAGGCTCTCTTGCGCAAAATCAGGCGGGGAGCAGTTGATTCCGAGGGCCCATCAACCCGAACGCATCGGCCGATCATGGATCCAGGGATCCCCGGCCGATGTTGTAGGCGGGTCCATGCACTGAACAATCCCCTCCGAATGTCCTCCTCCACTCCTGCGCCGCCCCGAATGCCCCCGGATGCTCCGATTACCCTGGCATTCGTGATGACGGGAGAGGTCTACCGCAACAGCCGGGCCATCAAACAGCTCAGGACACTCGCAGCCGCCGGCTATGCCATCAAGGTAGTGCACGTACGCGGGGAGGCGCCCGAGGTCTCCCTTCCTGCCGCTGTTTCGATACGCACGCTCAGGCGCCCGACCGCAAAGGGGCCCCTCTTCTTCTGGCAGATCGATCGTCTTTTCCAAGAGGCGCTCTCAACGCTGCACGTGGACATCGTGCATGCATCTGACCTGTATGCTCTGGGTGCGTGCCGGCGACGTGCGGATACCCTGGGATGCGCCCTGACCTACGACGCCCGCGAGTACTATCCGCACGTCGCCGGCACCGTTGGAAAGCCCTGGTCACGTTGGTGGTGGCAACGAGTGGAAGGAGCCCATATCAGACGGGCAGATGCTGTTTTCACGGTTTCAGACTCCATTGCCACGGCCTTGGCCTCCGACTACGGCATCAAGAAGCCCTACCTGGTTTACAATGCGCCGCCGACCATCCCGACCGGTGACGCCTTCGATGACCCGGGACTGAAGGCGCGCATCGGTACGAGCGCGCCTGTTTTTGTTCACCTCGGACAAATGAAGGCCCATCGGGGAGGTCCGGCCCTGATCGAAGCGCTGACCCATATCGACCGCGTGCATCTTGTTTTCCTGGGCTATGGATCCGAAAAAGAACGCCTGCAGACCTTATCGGCCCGTTTCGCAGTGGCCGATCGGGTCCATTTCCTTGAGCCGGTTCCACCGGACGGTATCCGAGCCGCCATCCGGGATGCGGATGCAGGAATCAGCATGCTGGAGGACACCTGCCTGAACCATCGGTATGCCCTCCCCAACAAACTGTTTGACTACATCCATGCTGGCCTGCCCGTTCTCGGCGCGGATCTGCCGGAAATAGGAAACGTCCTGTCCGAACATGATATCGGGCTGACCTCGCGGCCGGACCGTCCGGAGCAGATTGCAAAGACGATGGAGGCGATGCTGGACGTGGACAAGCAGGCTCATTGGCGGGCCAATCTCCCCGCAGCAAGCCGGGTATTCACGTGGGAAGAGACCTCCCGGGCCTTCCTTACGGGCATGACGCAGGCCTGCAAACGCAGTGGATGAGGATCCTTCCTCCCGGCACTACCGTTCGACGGACACGCTTCCAGAATTCAAACTGACCTGATCTCGATGCTTCGTATCTCCAGCCGGCTGACGCTACTGTCCCTGGTGCTGGTCTCGGTTGCCCTTCCGTACCCCGCATCCGGTCAAGAGGCCGTGACCAGCGAGAATCTGGCCCCTCAACTGCAGTGGCCTACCTTTCCCGATGCGCTCGAAGCAGCCAACGCAACGGACCGGATCGTGCTCGTCGATGTTTGGTCCAGAACCTGTGGGTGGTGCCGCAGACAGCAGACGGAAGTCTATACACAGCCGGATCTGCAGAGCTATCTGCTGGAAACCTTCGAGCTGGGGCGATTGGATATCGACGTGGAAGACGACACCCTTTCCTACCGGGGCTACACGATGAGCTCGCAGATGCTTTCAGCCGGATTTGGCGCCACAGCAACACCGACAACGGTCTTTCTTGAGTCCGACGGCACCTACATCACCAGGCTGCAGGGCTTCCATGCCTATGAGGACTTTTTCAATGTCCTCCGTTTCATCGGCTCAGAATCCTTCCGGGAGATGGATTTTGAAACGTTCATGAGCACGGACGAAGCAGCCGGCGGCAAATGAGAATCGAGCCGGTGCACACGACGGGAGATCCGTCAGTCGGGCGTGCCAGAAAAGCCATCCCCTCCTGAAGACATCTCATCGCGCTTGGGCGGCTCCTGTTCTGCCGTCATCGGGCGGATCCGGTAGGAGGAGGCGCTTTCCAGGAAGGAGCTCTCCCGCTGATGGGGGGCCTGCCGGGCCTGAATCCCTTCATCTTTGCTTTCGCTGGGCGATGTGATGCCTGGCCGTAGTGGTTCCATGATGCTCTCCTGCGAGCGCGTATCGGTGAGCCCGCACCGAGCCTGCAGCTCGTACTTCCATAGGGCCGCAGCCCGTATCCTCATGTCCAGCTCTTCGCCATCTTGCAGGACGATGACGAGCTCATCTCCGCCCCAGCGGACTTCGACGATGTCTTTCAGATAGATGCGTCTGTTGTAGCCCCACCCCTTGAGTACGATCCGGTCGGCCATCAGCTTGGCCTTGCCGAACCAGACGCGCCTCTCTTCCAGATCGAATCGGGATTCCAGAACCTGCATGCCTCCTTCTTCTGCTCTCACTTTCTTTCGTTACCGTTCGATGGGTGAATGGCTACCGAGCCCCCTTCATACGCATGGGGGCGACGATGTTGCATGAACAGGGTCCTGGCCGGGGACTCTTCGACGAGCGTAAAGTCGAGATCGGCCATCAGCGTCGTCTCCACATGTGCCGGGGCGCGTGCTGCCACGGCGCCATTCGGATCAGTGATGAATGAGGAGCCCTCGAATGTCAGCACGGACTCCTGTCCGACCCGATTGGCCAGGGCCATATAGAAGCCGTGTTGGAAGGAGGCCGCCTGCAGCTCCGCCTCGTATACCCCTTCGGGCCATTCTCCAACGGCTCCTGCCTGCGGGACAACGACGAGTTGGGCATCTTGCAGTGCGAGGGCCCGAAGGTACTCAGGGTAATGCCGATCATAACAGATGCAGACGCCGATACGCCCGAACCGAGTGGCGTATACCGGTGCTCCGCGGTTGCCGGGATCGTAGTAGTCCTGTTCGAAGAACCCGTCATAATGCGTGATGTGCATCATCCGTGTGATGCCCAGCAAAGATCCATCCGCATCAATGACCGGCGAACTGTCATAGGCCTTGTCTCCATCGCGCTCATACACATTGAGTATGATGACGACGCCCAACTCCTTGGCCAAGGCCGCAAAAGCGTCCGTCGTCGGGCCTGGTATCGGCTCGGTGAACCGGAAACGATCACCTGACAGCCTATGCTGGGGAAAAAACTCCTGGAATGCGACCTCGGCAAAGGCAATGATCTGTGCGCCGGCAGCTGCTGCGGCACGGGCGTTCTCCAGACCTAGGCGGCGGTTGAGCGCAGGGTCAGGTCCAGCCTGCTGTTGTATGAGTGCAATGGTGGGCACGCGTGTCTTCAGGAGGTAGGTGGGGGTGTCTGCATGGGCCCAAAGGCGCCCGAGGCCAAGGTTACCACAAAAAGAACCACGAAAAGCACCCCCGCTACACGGGCTGCACCGCTGATGGCTGATCGACGGGAATCCGTTGGAGATGCGGTACCGGTATCGACGATCCGGGCATATGTCGAATCCGCAATCTGATGGGTGAAGGGAGCCTCCACATCAGCTGCAATGCGTTTGGTCACCTGTTCGAGCCAGTACAGACCAACCAGCTGATCCGAGGAGCGCGCAGCGCCTGAAATACGCTGGAAGGTGCCCTTGACCTGCACGAACTTGGCCTCGTCACCGCGCTCGGCATTGACCGTGATGCGCATGAGGATATTCCGAAAATCGGCGGGAGCAGCCATGGTATCCGCCAATGCCTCCTGCACCCGCGAGAGTGGCACGAAATCCGATTGGACCAGACCGATGCGATCGTTGGCCAGGGTTATGGCGAAGTTCGACCGGATGAGGGCAGAGGTGGCGTGGTCGACGATGTCAACCCGATCGGCCATGCTGGTGAAGGCTACGGTCTCCATGCGATCGGCCAGCGTGGGCGCCACGGTTACCCGCGGCGCCGTGCATCCGGTCACGAAGAAGGACCAGATGAGCACAGCCATCAAGGGGCGCATGTGGAATCGACTCAACATGGGCGTGGGCGTTGGCACATCGTTCGGGATGAAGGAGGACCTGTCCTTTTCGGGATCGGCTCGATAAAACACGGCTTAAACGACACCGGGCAACACGAAGGTCCGTCACGAAGAGGCAGCCGAGGTATGGGCCTGCGGCTGGGAAGCCGTTACCAGGGCATGAACCATGCGGTCCCTGCCTGCCATGTCCTGACGCACCACCACGTCGCGGAAACCCGCCTCCTCAAAAAGGTGGGCGACGGCGCTCCCTGCATCCGCATGGATTTCAACAAGGAGATGCCCTCCACTGCGCAGAAGCCGTGGGGCCTGTCGGGTAAGTACCCGGTAGAAATAGAGTGGATCCGGCTCTGAAAACAGGGCCATACCGGGTTCGAAAGAGCGAACCTCCGGCTCGAGCGTCGCCTCCTCGGATCGGGGAATGTAGGGTGGATTCGACACCAGGACCGAGGCCTCGCTTCCTACGAGGTCGTTCAGACGTGGGTCTGCCATATCTGCTTCCACCCAGGAGACGCGTGCCCCCAACTGCACAGCGTTCCGGCGGGCGACGTCCAACGCAGCCGCGGACAGATCGACGCCCGTGCACGCCACCCCCTTCCGCTCGAGGGCCACGGACACAGGAATGCACCCGGAGCCGGTCCCGAGGTCTACGAGACCGCCGGTCAACTCCGATGCTGGCCATTCCAGTATCCACTCCACCAATTCCTCGGTCTCGGGCCGGGGAATGAGCACGTCGGGCGTTACGAAAAAGCTCCGTCCGTAGAATGCCGCCGTGCCCGTGATGTACTGCAGGGGCTCCCGGGCACAGCGACGCGCAACCATGGTCGAGAGACGTTCCCGTTCAGTAGCGGAGAGCGGCTCATCCGGCTTCATGATCAGGTCCAATCGGGATCGACCCGTCACGTGCAGGAGAAGCCATTCCGCTTCGCGCTGAGCGTTCGCGATACCGCATGCCGCCATTTCTCGGGCTGCCTGATCACGTATTGCCGCGATACCCTGATCCACATTCCTGCACATGAACTGATCCTCGTAGTATATTGGGCACCTCAAACGAGTCGCGCCATCGACCGATCCACCCGGCTTCGCCCAAGGGCAGCCGGGCCTTTTTTGATCGTATCATGTAAGCGTTTACATACCCCGCCCTGTTGCGGGAAGACCGGAAGATCGCCATGATTTCCGGATAAACCATAGACCTCCTCATCCTGCTTCCCAGGCCAATCATGACCCCCCAGGACCAACTGAACGAACTCAGCAAGAATCTGTGGTGGAGCTGGAATCCCGACGCTCTCACCCTTTTCACACGTCTGAACCGCCACGCCTTCCAGTCGCACCGTAATAATCCCGTTGTCGCCCTGAAGTACGCGAAAAAGGATGCATTGGAAGACCCCTACGTCATTGAACAGGTGGATTCCGTCTATCGCAAGTTCCGTCGCTACATGGAAGAGCCCGGTGGACAGGAGGATGGACCGCGGGTCTCGTACTTCTGCATGGAATACGGCCTGCACGAGAGTATGCCCCTGTATTCGGGAGGCTTGGGTATCCTGGCCGGCGATCACGTCAAGGCAGCCTCTGATGTGGGTCTACCTTTTACGGCCGTCGGCTTGTTCATCCGCGAGGGGTACTTCAGACAGTACTTCGATGACAAAGGCCATCAGCACGATGACTACCCGGCCATTGACGTTACCGATCACCCGGTGGATCTGGTAACGGACGAAGAGGGCAACGCCATCGTTGTGACCGTGCATTCGGGAGATGAGCCGGTGCGCATCCGGGCCTTTCGCATGCAGGTCGGCAAATCCACGCTGTATCTGTTGGATACGGACTTCTCGGACAACCCGTACTGGATCCGCTTCCTGACACGACGGCTCTACCAGGGCGACCGGATCACGCGCATCCAGCAGGAAATCATCCTGGGGATCGGTGGCCTGCGCATGCTGCGCGCGCTGGGCGTGGAGACCGATGTCTACCACATGAACGAGGGGCACTGTGCGTTCCTCACGCTCGAGCTGCTCAAGGAGGAGTTGCAGAAAGGTCGTCTCTGGGGGCAGGCCTGCGAAGAAGTGCGCAGGAATTGCGTGTTCACGACCCACACGCCAGTGCCTGCCGGCCATGATCGTTTCGCCCCCGACCAGTTCAACTGGGCCATGTCCACCATGCGCCAGGAGTTGGGCGTGGACGAAACCACGCTCCTGAGCCTGGGACGGGTGGATGAGAACGATGCCGCCGAAGAGTTCACCATGACCATCCTGGGGCTCAAACTGGCCCGTGCTGCCAATGGGGTATCCAAACTCAATGGCGAAGTGGCGCGTCGGCAGTGGCATCACCTGTATCCGGACCGTCCCGTGGAGGAAGTGCCCATTTCCCATGTCACCAACGGAATTCATCTCCCCACATGGGCTTCTCCCGCCTCGCGTACTTTTCTGAGGGTCAACCTTGGGTCGTGGACCAACGATCGGGAAAAGCAGTCCACGTGGGACAAGATTGATCAGGTATCGGACGCCGCCATCTGGGAGTACCGTCGGAAGCTGCGCCAGAACCTCATTGATTTTGTGGCCAGGGAGGTAGCTCACCAAACCTTGCCACAGGAAAGCTTGCTCAACCCCCGCGCCCTCACCATCGGATTCGCACGGCGGTTTGCTACCTACAAGCGCGCCCCGCTGCTTTTCTCGGATGTAGAGCGGGTGGCCGATCTCTTCTGCAAGCACGAGCGCAATATCCAGGTCATCTATGCCGGGAAGGCCCACCCGAAGGACGAAGGTGGACAGGCGTTCATCCGCCAGATCTACGAGCTCTCCCAACGCCCCGAATTCAAGGGCCGACTGATTTTCCTGGAGAACTACAACATGGAAATCGGTCGTATGCTCGTCTCCGGATGTGATGTCTGGCTCAACAACCCGAGGCGGCCGTACGAAGCTTCAGGGACCAGTGGTCAGAAAATTGCGCTGCATGGTGGGCTGAACCTGTCCATCCTTGACGGGTGGTGGCCGGAAGGATACGATGGCACCAATGGGTGGGCTATTGGAAATGAGGCCTCCCACGAGATCAAGAACCCGGAAATCCAGGACGCCGAAGATGCCGAATACCTGTACTCCGTGCTCGAACAGCAGGTACTTCCGATGTTCAACAACCGCGGACAGGACGGTCTTCCCCATGAGTGGATCAAGATGATCCGTTCATCGATCCGTTCCCTGACCTACCAGTTCAGTGCGCACCGGATGATCCTCGATTACGTCAATCAACTCTATCACGCACCGGTCGACGAACTCGCCTGAGCAGGCGCTTACCCATTCCGATCCCTGCCCTGACCGGGCAGCCTGCTTCGGGCATGCAGGGCCACGAAAAGAAAGCCGGAAAATGCCGCTATGCCGGCCATGAGGGCCTGTTCATCCACGATGAACAGGCCCTCCATGATCAAGGCGATCAGTCCGAAAACCAAGGCAAAGGCGGCACCGAAGGACAGTGCCATGGTCAGCATCAGCGGCCAGGAGGAGAGTATGCGCTCATCGAGCTCCCGCATGCTATACGAGCAGTCCGGCAACGAGGAAGGCCACGACGGAGAATCCAGCCAGCATCAGGGCATAGGGCAGCTGCGTGTTGATATGGTCTACATGATCCGAGGCGGCGGACATCGAGGCAATAAGCGACGTATCCGAGAGCGGCGATGCATGATCTCCGAAGACGCCTCCGGCCAGCACGGCGCCGAGCATGAGGGGCATGGATATACCCAGTCCCTCAGCCAGCGGCAGGGCGATGGGAATGAGGATGGCAAAGCCGGTCCAGGATGAGCCCAGCGTGAACGAGACGAAGGCACCCACCAGAAAAATGACGGACGGAAGCCACCAGGTTGGCCAGCCTGTACCGACCACGCTGATGATGTAGGGGCCCATCTCCAGGGCGCGTGATACCTGTCCGAGGGCGAATGCCAACGCCACGAGGGTAACCATCCCGATAAGCCCGCCTGATCCCTTGAGCACGAGAGCCATGGATTCGGTAGGCTTCATGAGCGCCTTGCCATTCGTTCCGGAGCCGGGCAGAGCGTACATGATCATGGCCGACCCGATGGCTGCAATGACAGCCCAGAGGACCGACGTGGAACCACTGCCCTGCATGATGGCACCATCTCCTGTCACGTACAATCCGAAGAAAATCATGGCGACCATCACCAGGATGGGAATCATCAGGTGCCGCGCCTTTTCGGCCGAATCCGCTACCGGGGCCAACTCTACGATCTCCTCGGCCACGAGCGGAACGGCGCCCTCCCGAAGCACGGCGCCCGTGGCCTCGGCGCGTTCCTCTGCCCGTTTCATGGAGCCGAAGCGCCATCCGGTAAGGGCAAACACGAGTCCGGCTACGATGGCGAACAAGGCGTAGAAATTGAAGGCCACGGCGCCAGCAAGCAGCCCTACGGCCCCTTCCGACACGCCCTGAGCGGCCAACAATCCCAGCACGAAAGCGCCCCATCCATTCAGCGGAATGGACATACAGACGGGAGCACTGGTGGTGTCGCAATAGAAGGCCAGCTTCTCCCGCGGAATCTTCAGTTTGTCGAAGAGCGGTCGGTTGATGGCGCCCGTAATCAGGCAGGTAATGCTGGACTCAACAAAGATGACCATGCCCGTGGCCCATGCAAGGAGCTCGGCGCCCCGCCGCGTCTGGCCCCAGCCTTGCCGGGAGGCCCATTCAATGAAACCATTGACCCCGCCACTGGCCTGAACGAGGGCAATCAGCCCCCCGACCAGAAGACTGAAGAGCAGGATGCGCACATTGCTGGGGTCAGCAAAGACAGCCACCAGCTGGTCAATCAGTTCGCGCAGCCCGAGAATGGGGTTGCCGCCGACCAGGATGGTCGTACCCAGCCACAGGCCCGCCAACAACGAGAGATAGACCTCCTTGGTCCAAAGGGCCAGCACGATGGCCAGGATGGGGGGCAGCAGAACAATCCACTCCATGGTCAGGAATCCGGGTCAGGGTGAAGGACAGCGAACCCGAATCTACGCGAAACGACCGATACGTGGGAGTATCGGGCAGGATTGGTGTCCGCTTCAAGTTCCAGCTAAAACGGGTCTGTCGTCGGATTGAACATTGGCGTAGAAGTGGCGTTAAGCCGTACATTGTCTGTTTATTCCCTCCTCACCTTCTGCCTGTCTTGCCAATGCCCCACGAGCGCACCTATATCTTCGACAACGAATCCTGTTCGTTCGTCGAGATAAAGACGTCCCCACGGGAGCGGATACGGAAGGCGGCATGGCTGGGTGCTGCGGCCCTTCTCTTGGCCGTGGCAGCCACGTTGGGCCTGGACCGTTTGGCCGAGACGCCCGAGGAGCTGGCCCTGCGCGATGAAAACAAAGCGCTCCAGCAACAGCTTGAATCGGTCAACCGCCGACTCGATGACGTGACGGAGGACCTGCTGGCCATCCGGGAGACGGACGATGAGCTCTACCGCGTGTTGCTCAACGCCCAGGGTATTTCGGACGACATGGCACAGGTCGGTATTGGAGGCTCCAACCCATATCCGGAGTTCAGCCGATACAGTGCGTCAGCCTCGGATGTACTGACGAGCAACGCGGAGAAGATCGACCGCCTCGAGCGCCTACTGATGCTGCAAAGCTCATCGTATCGTGAGCTTACCGAATTGGCCGAAGAGCACGAAGAGCAGCTGCAGCAAATGCCAGCCATCCAACCGGTGAACGGGCGCATCACATCTGGTTTCGGAATCCGGTTCCATCCGGTGCTGAAGGTGCGTCGCATGCATCCCGGATTGGATTTCCACGCTCCCGTCGGAACGCCCATCTACGCCACAGGAGACGGCGTGGTGAAGGAGGCCAAGGTGGGTGGTGGACTGGGACGGTACGTGAAAATCCTTCACGAGACCGCCGGCTACGTAACCGTTTTCGCCCACATGTCGAAGATTGAACCAGGTATCCGCGCCGGCAAACCGATCAAGCGGGGCGACGTGATCGGTTACAGTGGCAACACGGGGCTTTCCGAGGCGCCGCACCTGCACTACGAGGTCCGTGATCTCGAGGATAACCATCTCAATCCGTTGCACTTCCTGGCTCCGTCCATGACACCAGCGGAATACGAGCGCCTGTTACGGGAAGCCGAGCAAACGACACTCATCTTCGATTGAGCCCTGCGCGGGTGGTTTACGGTGGTCCCGGCACGAATGCCTTCGCCCCTTGTGACACCTTGCATCTTTGCAGGGCAGAACCTATTGTCCGACCAACGGGCAACGACTAATCCAATTCTTGTTCCATGTACTGGACCCTCGACCTGGCATCCCACCTCGAAGATGCACCTTGGCCTGCCACGCGGCTGGAGCTGATAGACTATGCAGAACGCACCGGCGCACCCTACGAGGTGGTGGAAAACCTACAGGCCATGGAGGATGACGGGGAGCCCTACGAAAGTATCGAGGAAGTCTGGCCTGATTTTCCGACCAAGGACGACGACTTTTATTTCGAAGAGGAATAATCATTCGGGCAGGATCTGGCCGACCGTCATCCTGCTTCTGGCATGGTTGCTGAGCGCTGGAAGCGCCCGCAGTCAGCAGGTATCCGTGCCTGATGGTCTGCTCGTCTGGGAGGTTGGGTTTTCTGGCAACACCGCCTTCCCCGATGACGAGCTCGCCCTCTACATAAAGACGCGACGCAATCGTCGTATGGTCGGTGTCCCCGGGTTCACGTGGTGGCGATGGCTCTACCAGTTTGGGGCCGGTCCCCTGGATGGGGGCGCTGTCGGTCGTGTATTCATGCGCATGGGTGAACCTCCAGCCATCCTCGATGGGACCGTGTTGGAGAATGATGCCAATCAGGTCCGGTTGTTCTATCAGAGGGAAGGCTTCCGCACTGCGCGTGTCGAGCCTGTGGTAACACGGCTCTCCATCGGCAACCGTGTGCGAATTGATTTTCAGATCGACGAGGGGCCACCCACGACGATCCGGGAGTTCGGCTATCATGGCATTGACGAACTGCATCCGCAGGAGAAGCAGGAGCTCGTGGAGGCCTCCCTGATCCCATCAGCGGACTCGGAGCAGACTGATACCTTGCGCTGGCAACCGTCCGCCCTTCGGTATTCGGAGCCATTGCTGGTTGAAGAGCGTCAGCGCTTGATTCGCTTCCTGAGGGACCGAGGCTTTGCCGATATCTATCGGGATGCCATACACGCGGTGGTCTACCCCGTGTATGCGGACTCATTCGATGTCACCATGGCCATCGAGTTGGGTTCACGGTACCGGTTCGGGAACGTTCTCGTCGAGGTGACGGGGCCCCAGAGCGAAGTGGCCGAACGGAGGGACTCCACCTGGTTGGCTTCTTCGGAGGCGGGCGAAGAGGGCGGATCGCTGAAGGCCACGTTTTCCTCCGAGGGTCGCCTGGATTTCGATCTGCTGGAGCGGACGCTTCAGTTTCGCCCCGGAGATCAATTCAATCAAAGTCGGGTGCTGGCAACGAAGAGACGGCTGGATGCGACGGGCGTTTTCGGGTTTTCCGATATCCAGGAGGCCACGCCCGATACCTTGGCAGACGGTACCATCAGGCTGGATCATCGCATCCGGTTGCGAACGCGGGTACGCCACCAGATGCGCTTCGAGACCTTCATGCACCAACGAAGCGGTGCGTTGGCTGATTCAGACAATGAATTGGGAATGGGTCTGGGCGTTACCTACGCCAATGTGAACCTGTTTGGTGGTGGGGAGGTGTTGACCTTCAATTCCACCGGCAGCGTCTCGGCAGACATTGCCGGCTTCGGGGGGTTCACCTCGGCACAGTGGGAAAACAGCATCGGGCTCTCCTATCCGTATCTGACCTTTCCCCTGGGCCGGTTTGACAAACTGTACTCGCTCTATGATGCCCGAAGTCAAATCACCCTTTCCCTGTTGGCGGCACGACGCGATGCCCTACGATTGACCTTGCGTGGACGAGGCGGAGCCCGATACCGCTTCGAGCTGCGACATACGGAGAGCCTCGCCTCGATCGTGGACCTCGTGGACTTGAGCGTAACCAATCCGGACACACTGACCGGGTTTCAGGAGATTTTCCTCGATGACATCCTCACTGCGGTAGACGATCCCGTACAGCAGGCCCAGATCATTGAGGACTATACCAGGCCTCAGTTCAACAGTGCGTTGCGCTACACGTTGCGCTCGAACGCCGTAGACCCCTTCCGCCGCGATCGAGGGTATTACCGCGAGGCCTCCATTGAGCTGGGCGGAAACCTGGGGCGATTCCTGGATGGCGTGCTCTTTACACCTGACACTATCGAGGGTACCATCCCGGGGTTTGGTGTGTTCAGCGGCAGCGGGCAAAAAAGGGGGATGATCTACCGCCAATACCTACGTTTTTCAGCCGAAATGCGGCGCTACATGCCACTCTCTGAGCGCGCTACCTTCGCCTGGAAAGCCCTGGTCGGCGTAGCGCATCCGACGGGAGAGGCCGACGTGGTTCCGTTCGACCGACGCTTCTACAGTGGGGGTGCCAATTCCGTTCGCGCCTGGCGCCTCCGGGAACTGGGTCCGGGTGGGGCCCGCTTCACCTCCGAATCCGATTCGCTGGTCCGTGGCGAGGGCGCCAATATCCTCGGTGGTGATATCAAACTGGAGGCCTCCGCTGAGCTGCGGACCATTGTCCTGCAACGGACCCTGAGTGCGGATTGGATCCTGGCCCTTTTTGCCGATGCAGGCAATGTCTGGCTCGGACCGCGCAATCCGGGCGCCGCAGACGGACAATTCCAGTTGGATTCCTTTGTTGGCGACCTCGGTGTCGGGGCCGGTTTCGGTCTGCGATTGGCGTGGGATTATCTGATCGTTCGTCTCGATGCGGCGTACAAGGTTCATGACCCCCGACGGCGAGGTCAGTTCTTCCCGGATCGATTCCGGGATCCCATTCTTCAGTTTGGTATCGGACACACGTTCTGAATGAGCGGTCCTGCCATCCTTCATCCTGAACTCCATTATTCGTGAAAAAAGGTTCCATCCTCACCCTGGACATTGAGAAGTTTGCCGACAAGGGAAAATCCCTGACCCGCCTCGATGGCTACGTGGTATTTGTGCCCGGGGCCGTTCCTGGCGATCGGGTCAAGGCGCGCGTCTACCGCAAACGGAAGAAATTTGCGGAGGCAGCTCTCTTGGAAGTGCTGGACCCCTCCCCGCTGCGTACGGAACCTGCGTGCTCCTATTTCGGCACATGCGGCGGCTGCAAGTGGCAGCACGTGGACTACCAGGCACAGCTTGATGCAAAAACCCAGTCGGTTCGGGAGTCTTTCGAACACGCAGGCGGTCGCCCGGATATCACGGTGCATCCGGCACTGGGTGCCCCCCAGCGTTACCATTATCGCAACAAGATGGAGTTCAGCTTCAGCGCGGGCCGCTGGCTGACCCCCGAAGAGATTGCCTCGGGCAAGGAATTCAACACCTCCTTTGCCCTCGGTCTGCACGTACCCGGCAACTTTGCCAAGGTCCTGGATCTGCATGAGTGCCATCTGCAATCGGAGTGGAGTGCGTCCTTCGTCAATGCCGTTCGGACCTTCTGCCTGGACCGGGAATGGACAGCCTGGCACCCTCGCAAACATACTGGATACTTGCGTCATCTGGTCATCCGAGAGGCTGCCAATACGGACGAGGTCATGGTCAACCTGGTAACAAGTCATCACGATCCAGAGCGAATGGAGGCGATGGCGACATGGCTCAGGGAGACAGCCCCACAGGTAACCACCTTCATCAACACCATCAATTCAGGTGTTGCACAAACGGCTTTCGGAGAGGAGACGATCATCGTTTTCGGTCCCGGCGTAATCCACGACCGAATCGGAGACCATACGTTTGAAATTGCCTCCAATGCGTTTTTCCAGACCAACACTCAGCAGGCGGAGACCTTGTATCGCGTGGCGGCCGAATATGCCGAGTTCACGCCGCAGGACCTGGTATACGATTTGTACTGCGGCGCCGGCACGATTTCCCTGTACGTGGCTCCGAAGGTGAAGCATGTCGTTGGCGTTGAACTGGTCGATGAGGCGGTGCAGAACGCTCGGCGCAATGCCGCGGCCAATGGTATCTCGAACGTAACGTTCGAGACGGGCGACATGATGACACTCTTCGACGCGGAGTTCATCGGGCGACATGGCAAGCCCGACGTCCTGATCGTGGATCCGCCACGAGCGGGTCTGCACCCGAAAGTGGTTCGGCAGATCGGTGAACTGGCCCCTGAGCGATTCATCTACGTCTCCTGCAATCCGCAATCCCAAGCCAAGGACCTCTCCTATCTGACCGATACGTTCGAGGTGGTTCAAGTGCAGCCTGTCGACCTCTTTCCGCACACCCACCACATCGAGTCGGTGGCCCAGCTGCGCCTGCGCAAGGGATGATGGCCGAGACGCATAGCGACTGGGCAGATCGCATCGTTTTCGTAACCGGTGGCACCGGCTTTGTCGGTTCCCACCTGGTCGACGCCCTCTTGGATCGGGGCGCGCGGGTGCGCTGTCTGGTTCGTACGGACCCGAAGTGGCTCACGGACCTTCCCGTGGAGATGATCGAGGGGACGCTTCATGATGAGGATGCCCTGGCCCGTGGGGTGCAGGGAGCAAGCGTGGTGGTGCATATGGCCGGCCGCACCCGCGCGCCCGTACGTGAGGCCTTCATCCGCGACAATGTGGAGGGCACCATCCATCTGATGGAGGCAGTCGCCAAGGCAGGAACGGTGGAGCACACCGTTGTTGCAAGCAGCTTGGCTGCCGTCGGCAGTGGGGGATCAGGCATTGTGGACGAAACCACGCCCCTCAAGCCCGTGAGCGACTATGGCTACTCGAAAGCCCACATGGAGGAGGCGCTGCAGGCATGGTATGATCGCACGCCCGTTACCATCATCCGCCCCCCGGCTGTGTATGGGCCTCGGGAAACCGATATCCTGACCTTTTTCCAGTCCGTGGCGCGCGGTGTATGCCCCATCGTCGGGAAGGGCTCCGCTGACAGCTTGAGCCTTGTACATGCCCGGGATCTGGTCGGTGGCATCCTGCTCAGCGTCGGAAAGGACGTGGCCGTGGGCCAGACCTACTTCATGGGAGGACCCGCTCAGGTGGCATGGAACCAGGTGCGGGATGCTGCCGCTGCGGCCTTGGACAGGCGGGTCCTGACCCTTCCTGTTCCCCGCGCTGCGGTGCCTCTTGTGGGCCGGGTCAGTGAGTGGATCGGTAGACTTACGGGCACCTACCCTCCGTTGAACCGGGAAAAAGCCCGTGAAATCCTCGAGGCTGCCCTCATGTGTAGCAGCGATAAAGCACGAGAGGATCTGGGATACACCCCCAGCGTGAAGCTTGAAGAAGGCATTCGTGAAACGCTGACATGGTACCGAGAGCAGGGCTGGATTTGACAGGGGATGCGGCGTGTCCGAAAACGGGACGTATGCTATCTTGAAGCGCCTGCGAAAAGGCGCGTATGACATTCCGCACCGAATCCTGCACACACCCCAACCGTTGATCCGGTGCTCCATCGTATATCCCTCCCCCATCACCACTCGGAGTCCACACTGTGACACCGCTAGGATTCAACACCGGCTACATCGAAGAGCTTTACCGCCAGTACCTGCAGGAACCTGACAGTGTAGGCGAAAACTGGAAAGAGTTCTTCAAGGACTTCACACCGGACGATGGCTTTGTTGCCCCTGCCCGACGCCCCGATACGTCGACCAGGCCCGTATCCGCCTCGGCGCCGACACCGACCGCTGATGCGGACGAGAAGGCCATCCGGGGCCCCTCGGCCAAAATCGTGGAAAACATGGAGGCCAGCCTGGGTGTGCCGACAGCCACGTCGGTGCGGACCGTGCCCGTGAAGCTGATGGCCGAAAACCGGGCGTTGATCAACGATCATCAGCGGCACGTGGGAGGACACAAGGTTTCATATACCCACATGATTGCGTGGGCCGTGGTCAAGGGAGTCAGGCAATTCCCCTCCATGAACACGACCTACCGCCGGGAAGGAGAAGACGGCCACATCCACGTGATCCCCCATGATGTGAATCTGGGCCTGGCCATCGACATGGAGCGACGTGGCAAGCGAACGCTGCTCGTGCCCAACATCAAACAGGCAGACCAGCTCAATTTTGCGCAGCTCCTCGGCGCCTACAACGACCTCGTGCGCCGCGCGCGCGACAACAAGCTGGGCATTGAAGATTTTGATCGGACCACCGCCACGCTGACCAATCCCGGCATGATTGGAACGAACCTGAGCGTTCCCCGCCTGATGCCCGGGCAGGGAGTCATCGTAGGGGTCGGGTCCATCGGGTATCCCGCTGAGTTCTATGCCGTACCACCGGATACCATCAACCAGACGGGCATTTCGCAGGTCATGACCATCACGTCGACCTACGACCACCGCGTCATTCAGGGTGCGGAGAGCGGTGCATTCCTGGCCTTCGTGGATCAATTGCTGCGGGGTGAGCACGGATTTTATCACGACATTTTCCGCGACCTAAACATCCCGTTCCAACCGTGGACCCTGTCGGAAGACTCCACCTCCCGTGTAGGAGCGCGCTCTCGGGGCGCAAAGATGGAGGCGGTCCGCAAGGCAGCGTCCGTACTGCAGCTCATCAGGGCCTTCCGCGTACGGGGTCATCTGCAGGCCGATGTCAACCCCCTTGGATACAACTGGCAACCACATGCGGAGTTGGATCCCGCCTCGTACGGCCTGACCATCTGGGATCTTGATCGGGAATTCCCGACGGGAGGATTGGGTGGCCAGGAGGCGCTTCCCCTGCGCGATATCCTGGACATCTTGCGGCGGACCTACACTCGCAAGATCGGTATCGAGTTCATGCATATCTCCTCCCCCGAGGAGAAGCGTTGGTTGACAGAGCGCATCGAGCCGAGTGGCTCGGAATACGCTGTGGACAAAGAGGCCATGGTGCGCATGCTGCAGAAACTGAATGCTGCAGAGGCCTTCGAAACGTTCCTGCACACCAAGTACATCGGCCACAAGCGCTTTTCGCTGGAAGGATCCGAGACCATCATTCCGATGCTCGACCAGATTCTGTCCAATGCGGCGGAGCAGGGTGTGCGTCAGGTCGTGATGGGCATGGCGCACCGCGGTCGCCTCAACGTGCTGGCCAACATCATGAACAAGCCCTACGAGGTCATCTTCTCGGAGTTCGAGGGCAATCTTGATCCCAATACCACCCAGGGGTCAGGCGATGTGAAGTATCACCTCGGCTCGACGGGCACCCACGTAGCCCCCAGTGGGGACGAAGTCACTATCTCCCTGGCCTCCAACCCCAGCCACCTTGAAGCCGTGAATCCGGTAGTGGAGGGTATGGTGCGCGCCAAGCAGGAAGCGCGGCGCAATGAACCGGACAATCCTGACGGCGATGTGCAGGATGCCGTCATTCCAATTCTGATTCATGGGGACGCCGCATTCGCTGGTCAGGGTGTCGTGGCGGAAACATTGCACATGAGCCAGCTGCCGGGCTACCACACCGGCGGAACGATCCATGTCGTCATCAACAATCAGATTGGATTCACGACAGGACCTGAAGCGGCTCGCAGCTCCCACTATGCCACAGACAGCGCACGCATGATCCAGGCGCCGATTTTCCATGTGAACGGGGATGACCCGGAAGCCTGTCTGCGCGTGGCCCGCATGGCGCTCGAATACCGTCAGGCCTTCAACAAGGACGTTGTCATCGACGTACTCTCCTACCGGGTGCGCGGTCACAACGAAGGCGACGAGCCGACCTATACGCAACCAACACTCTACCGCAAGATCGAGGCCAAACGCTCACCGCGTAAACTCTACACGGAACTGCTGCTTCGCCGCGGCAATATGGAACCCGATCAGGCGGAGCAGATGCTTGAAGACTACCGGAGTCGACTCCAGGAAGCCTTCGAGCGGACGAAGGAGGTAGCAGAGCGCGAGGCTCCGACGCATGATGAGTTGCTTGCCAAGCGGCCACCGGCCCCGCTACCCGTCGTGGATACCAAGGCGCCAGCCGACGATTTGAATGCGGTTGTCAAAGCGCTCATCAGCCTGCCTGAGAACTTCAAGGTCCATCCCAAGCTGGAGCGCCAGTTCTCCCGCCGGGACAAGGTCTTCAATGAAGAGAAACGTATCGACTGGGGGTTTGCGGAGGCACTGGCCTTCGGATCCATCCTGTTGCAAGGCACGCGGGTCCGGGTATCCGGCCAGGATTCCCGACGTGGCACTTTCAGCCATCGTCACGCCGTACTCTATGACCAGGAGTCCGGAGAGCAGTACATCCCCCTGAACCACATCCGCGAAGGTCAGGAGAGCCTGTTCATCTACGATTCGCTCCTGTCCGAGTATGCCGTTTGTGGGTTTGAGTATGGGTATTCCGTAGCCAATCCGGATGCTCTCGTCGTTTGGGAAGCCCAGTTTGGAGATTTTGCCAACGGTGCCCAGATCGTGTTCGACCAGTTCCTCTCGGCTGCCGAGGAGAAGTGGGGACAGACGAGCAGCATGGTCCTTCTCCTGCCGCATGGGTACGAGGGACAGGGGCCCGAGCACTCCTCGGCCCGTCTGGAACGCTTCCTGCAGCTGTGCGCTGAGAACAACATGATCGTGTGCTCCTTCTCGACGCCGGCCAACCTGTTCCACGGACTTCGTCGTCAGGCGACGAAGGAGATCCGCAAACCCCTCGTGGTCATGTCGCCGAAGAGCTTGCTGCGCCATCCAGGTGTTGTTTCGACACCTGAAGAGCTGACCGAAGGTGGGTTCAAGGAGGTCATTCCGGCAGCTCGTGACGCGGCCGAGCGCATTGTTTTCTGCAGTGGAAAGGTCTATTACGACCTGCTGGAAAAACAGGGCGACGCTCCCGTGGCGCTCGTGCGTATCGAGCAGCTCTATCCGTTCCCGGAGGAGGCGGTCATTGCCGAACTCAACCGCTACAAGGGTGCAAAAGACATTCTTTGGGTCCAGGAGGAGCCGGAAAACATGGGCGCCTGGCACTTCCTGCACCGACGCATGGATGCAGCCATTGAGGCCTCCGATCTGAAGGGGCAGCGGGTCCGATACGTAGGTCGCAAAGCCTCAGCGAGCCCTGCATCGGGATCGGCTCAGATTCATGCGGCGGAGCAAGCGGTTCTGGTCAGAGAGGCGCTCACGCTGGATTGATCTGTCTGAGAAAGGTGTCCATGGCGCGCTCGAGACGGCTGGATGATCCTGTAATCCGGGGTGCGCCGGGCAACAGGGAAGCTTCCTTGATGCCGGTTGCCAGATCGAGCTGGGCTTGGTCTTGTATGACCCACCAGCCGCGTCCCCTGCAGTAACGACCGAGATATTCCTGTTCGGACTGGCCCGGCGTGGGAACGAGCAGCGCCTTGGCGCCGGTGGCCGCTAGGTCCATGAGGGTCGTGTAGCCTGTTCGCGAGACCACCACGTCACATGCGGCCAGGGCGTCGGAGACTTCCTTGGCATCCATATACGCCCTGCATTCCACGTTCGGCGCAGGTGAGGGTGTCGGGACCTGTCCAGGCCTTCCTTGGGCAATGAGAAACGAGTACGGCAGTCGGGCAGCCTGCGCCAGGACCTGCTCTTCAAAACGGGTACGCAGAGGCTCGGGACCTGAGCAAATGACCAGGATACGCTTCTGCGCGCGCTCTGGTGGTGCGGCCTCTGCCGCTTCGAAGCGCGAGAGCGGACCAATGGCTGTGGCGTGGACATCCGTTGCCTGTGAAAGACGACCAGCCAAGGCATCGCTGCCCGGGTTATCAGGAATCCAGGACCTGCCGTAGCGTTTCAGGATGCGTCGATGCAAACGCGTTGCCACCCACCGTGAGAGCGCATTGCCCGTTTCAACGGTCCATTGATGGGACAGCACGACGTCGGGGACCCCGCTGCCCCAGGATCCGAACCGATTGTCCGAGATGAGGCCGTCGATGGCCTCGCGCCGAACGAGGCGAGCCACTGCCTGACGCTCCTGCCGAACGGCCCGAAAAAGGGCAGGAAATTGCGCGGCGAGTCGCAAGGCGAAAAAACGCTCTCCGTATCGGATATCGATTCCGGGTAGTTCGAACGCCGGGAGGTCGGGAAACGCATCCTTGAGCAAAGCCAGGGCAGGGCCGTCGCTGGCCAAAACCACGTCACATCCACGTTCCTGCAGCAGCTGGATGATCGGTATGCAGCGCGTAGCGTGCCCCAGCCCCCAGTTCAGAGGGGCCACCAGAATGCGAAGCGGACGACTCATGATCAGGGAACGGTTGTGGCGGAGCGGTCATGCCGCTGGGTCGAGAAGAGTCCGGATACAACACTCGGGAACTACATGGACTCCCTCAGAAACAAAAAAAGCGGCGCCCTCCAAGGTGGAGGGCGCCGCTATACGCCTCTCTACGGCTTCCGGCAGCGGTGTGGGTAGCGCCAGAAGCTACATGGTGGGCAGGCTGCGCTGACCTAGTAGCGGGGCCGACGACGCGAGTTGCGTGCCGCCTTCTGGCGCGCCAAACGACGCTCTTCAGAGGGTTTGGTGAAGGCCATGTTGCCGCGATAAATACGCAGCACACGGCTGCGGTTGACGGCGCGCTTGAATCGGCGCAGAGCGCGGTCGATGGACTCGTTATCCCTTACTTTGATACCTACAGGCACGTCAGATCACTCCTTGCGTGGTTGAAATTTTTTGTGACAGCCTCGAAAGATACGAACTCCCACCCGTTCATCGCAAAAAAAGCGCTCCACGAGATGCCCCCAAAACTGCTTGTTTCGACCCGTAATCCGCATAAACTCCGTGAAATTACTGCGATCATGGCGCCCTTCAAGGTCGAGCTCATCTCGTTGGACGCTTTTCCGGATGCGCCCGATGTGGACGAGGACCGCCATACCCTTGAGGGCAATGCCATCAAGAAAGCCTGCGAACTGCACATCCTGACTGGCCTTCCCACGCTGGCCGATGACACCGGTTTGGAGGTGATGGCACTGGATGGCGCGCCGGGCGTCCGCTCTGCCCGCTTTGCCGGGGAAGAGGCTGACGACGCTGCCAATCGTACCCTCCTGCTCGAGCGCCTCCAGGGTGCGGACGACCGGCGCGCCCGCTTCCGTACGATCATCGCCCTGTGCACTGCCACGGGCACCCATACGTTCGAGGGCATCTGCCCGGGCACCATCATCCGGGAAGAACGGGGAGGGCACGGCTTCGGGTATGATCCCCTGTTCCAACCCGAGGGCCATGACCTCACCTTTGCGGAGATGGCCGAACAGGTCAAGAATGCCATCAGCCACCGGGGCCGTGCACTGCAGACCCTGGCCCGAACCTTCGATCTTGCCATGCTGGGCTCTGCCCCTTCGGAGAGTGCGCCATGATAGCCCTGATCCAACGCGTAAAGCGCGCCCGCGTAACCGTAGACGGTCGCGAAACCGGCGCCATCGGAGAGGGCCTCCTCATCCTGCTCGGCGTGCACACATCCGACACAGAGGATCTCATCCCCTGGTTGGCCGGCAAGTGTGCCCGGCTGCGCATCTTTCCCGACGAGGAGGGCCGTATGAATCGCTCCCTCATCGATCATGGCGGGTCGGCGCTCGTTGTCTCCCAGTTCACCCTCTATGGAAACGCCGAGAAAGGGAATCGCCCCTCCTTTATTGAGTCCGCCCGGCCGGAAGTGGCCGAGCCCCTGTACGAAGCCTTCTGCACCGCGCTGTCCGAGGCCCTGGGTCAGCCCGTCGCCACGGGCGAATTCGGCGCCATGATGGATGTCGACCTCTTGAACTGGGGCCCTGTCACGCTGTCCATCGAGCGACGAAACACGTAGGGCACCCTAAGTGTTGTTTTGCCTTCTCCCTATCCAGACAGACGCCATGCGCCTCCTACGTACCCTTCTTTTCGCCTCGCTCCTGTGGACAGGCTGCACCTCCGAGGATCCCAACGGATACCTGCTCGTGGACGCCGTCATTTACACGATGGACGATGACACACCCATGGCCGATGCCATGGCGGTGGTGGATGGAAAGGTGGCAGCCATTGGTCATGCCGAGGACCTGCGCGCGGCCCACCCTGACCTCGAAGAACGCTCTGCCGCAGGCAAGACCGTTGTCCCGGGCTTCACGGATGCCCACGGGCACTTCATGGGCCTCGGGATCGAGAAACTGCAGGTGGACCTGCGTGGAACGCGCTCGGTCGATGAAGTCATCGAGCGCATCAAGGATTTCTACCCAGACCTTGAGCCTGGGCAGTGGATTCGAGGACGCGGCTGGAACCAGGAGCTGTGGCCCAACCGTACCTTTCCCACCCGACAAGACCTGGACGCCCATTTCCCGGACAATCCCATCGCTCTTTCGCGGGTCGATGGTCATGCTGACTGGTACAATACGGCTGCCATGAACATTGCCGGCTTTGATACCATCCAGCAGGCCGATGACCCAGTCGGCGGTGCCATCATCCGGGATGCCGAAGGCGTTCCGACCGGCGTGTTCATTGACGCTGCCGCCTGGATGGTCGAACGGCACGTACCCGAGTGGACCGAAGAGGAGCGTGACCACGCCCTGGAGCTGGCGCTCGAAGAGGCGGCCCGCGTCGGACTGACCGGCGTCCACGATGCCGGCGTATCCCAGGCCACCGTCGAACGCTATCAGCGCTTCATTGATGAAGGCCGCTTCTCGGTCCGCATGTATGCCATGATCGGGGGCATCGAAGGCTCCGCATTCGAGACCTACTGTAACAACCACATCATCGACTACGGCAATTACCTGACCGTACGTTCGGTCAAACTCTATCTCGATGGCGCCCTGGGAAGCCGCGGCGCCGCGCTGCTCGAGGATTACAGTGATGCCGCAGGCAACCGGGGTTTGCTCTTTGCCGAGCCTGAGGCGTTTTCAGGGCAGGTCCGGCGTGCGGTGGATTGCGGCTATCAGGTGAACACCCATGCCATCGGCGACCGCGGAAACCGGGTCCTTCTGGAAAGTTATGAGTTGGCCGGTATCACTCCCGAAATGCGCCCCCGGGATGAGCACACGCAGATTATCGCCCTCGAAGATATCCCCCGCTTCCAGCAGCTGGGCATCATCGCCTCCATGCAGCCCACACACGCCACGAGCGACTTGAACATGGCCGAGGACCGCCTGGGGCCGCATCGCATCAAGGGCGGCTATGCCTGGCGAACCCTTACCGATGCTGGTATTCCCATTGCTTTCGGATCGGACTTTCCGGTCGAGAAGTCCGATCCCCTAGAAGGCTTCTTTGCGGGCGTTACGCGACAGACCAAGGACCTTCTGCCCGAGGGCGGCTGGTATCCCGAAGAGCGCCTGACGCGTGAGGAAACCCTGGAGGCCTTCACCAAGGGTGCTGCCTACGCGGCCTTCCAGGAAGACCAACTCGGCTCCCTGTCTCCGGGCACATGGGCCGACTTCGTGGTGCTTTCAGATGACATCATGCAGAGCCCATCACCCCAGATTCTTGAGACCAGTGTGCTGGCGACCGTCGTGGGTGGAAAAACGGTGTATGGATCCATCGGGAGCGAATGAGCAACGAGAACGACCATCATCTCCTGACGGATTCCTTCGGGCGCAAGCACACCTACCTGCGCATCTCGCTCACGGAACGGTGCAATCTGCGGTGTACGTACTGCATGCCGGCCGAGGGCGTGGATCTCAAGCCCAGGGACCATATCCTTTCGTTCGAGGAGATCATGCGGCTGGCCGAGCTGCTCGTCTCGCGGGGCGTGACGAAGATCCGGCTCACAGGCGGCGAGCCGCTCATCCGCAAAGAGTTGGTACAGCTGGTCGAGCGCCTGCGTCAGCTTGACGGCCTGCAGGGATTGACCATCACCACCAACGGACTGCTGCTGCCCAGAAAGCTGGACGATCTTAAAAAGGCGGGTGTCACCGGGTTCAATATTTCGCTGGATACGCTCCGGGAGGATCGTTTTGAGCACATCACCCGCCGGAAAGGCCTGGAAACAGTGCTGGAAGCCATCCACATGACGGTCGAGGCTGGATATGATCCGGTCAAGGTCAACTGTGTCGTCCTGCGCGGAGTCAACGAGGATGAACTGGTGGATTTCGTGGCGATGACGCGCGAGATGCCTATCGAAATGCGGTTCATCGAATACATGCCTTTCGATGGCAACGCCTGGAATACGGGCGAATTCATGCCCTACCGGGACATGGTTGATCTGATCACTGAGCGTTGGCCGGATTTTGAAGCTGAGGGAAGCGATGAGCTGGAGATTGCCAAGCTGTGGCAGGTTCCAGGGCATCGGGGCAAGGTCGGGTTCATCTCCTCCATGAGCGATCACTTCTGCGCTGGCTGCAACCGTATCCGCATCACGGCCGACGGGAAATTGAAAGTGTGTCTCTTCGGGGCCAACGAGGTCAATCTTCGGGACATGATGCGCGCCGGTATCAATGATGAGCGATTGCTGGAGACCATCCAGTCGGCGTTGGCCCGCAAAGCGGCCTCTCACGCCGGTATGGAGGTCATCGCCAAGAGCGACAATCGACCCATGATCCTGATCGGTGGGTGAGTCCCCCAAACGCCGAACTGCGTTGCCACTGGTTCGTAGCACTGCACACAACCCTCCATCCTAGACATCTGATTCGAGCATGTCTGACTTCACACACGTCCGCGCAGAGGGAGGCGTCCACATGGTGGATGTCTCTGCCAAATCAGAAACCTTGCGCACAGCGGTCGCCATGGGTAGCGTGATCCTGGGCGCCGAAGCCTTTGAACGCGTCCGCGAGAACACGATACAGAAAGGAGATGTGCTGTCCATTGCCCAGATTGCGGGTATCATGGGGGCCAAGGAAACAGCCCGACTCATACCGCTGTGCCACCAGGTCCAGATCCAGGGCGTGGACGTAAGCCTGACGCTCGACAGCAACGCCCATGCGGTCCATATTCGAGCGTTTGCCAAGAGCCAAGGTCCGACAGGCGTTGAGATGGAGGCGCTGACAGCCGTCAGTATTGCCGCGCTGACAGTGTATGACATGTGTAAATCCATCACCAAGGACCTGCGTATCGACGGTATCCATCTCTTGGCAAAGACCGGTGGTGCCAGCGGCGACTACCTGCGCACCGAAGTAGTTGTCGAAGAGACCGCCTGAACGGGCACCCACGGGCGTATCTGGCGTAGCATGTGACGTTCTTCTCACCCACGTTTCCTCCTGTCTACCATGGAATCCCTGCTTACTTCCTCCGGTCTGGCACTGATCGCCCTGCTTTTCCTGGGCCTTGTCGTGTTTCTCTATTTCATTCCGGTCGGACTCTGGATTACAGCGTTTTTCTCCGGCGTGCGAGTCAAATTGGTCAGGGATCTGATGGGAATGCGCCTTCGCAAGGTACCGCCGGCGACCATCGTCAAGCCCTTGATTACGGCACACAAGGCCGGCATTGAAGTCAGTCCTCCCCAACTGGAGGCGCACTATCTGGCCGGAGGTCAGGTACAGAAGGTGGTCAATGCCCTCATCTCGGCCGACAAGGCAAATATCGATCTTCCTTTCGAACGCGCTACGGCCATTGACCTGGCCGGCCGCGACGTGTTTGAAGCCGTGCAGGTGTCCGTCAATCCAAAAGTCATTGAGACACCGCCCGTTTCGGCTGTAGCCAAGGACGGCATCCAGGTCCGGGCCATTGCCCGCGTTACCGTGCGGGCCAATATCGAGCGTCTGGTCGGGGGCGCCGGGGAAGAAACCATCATCGCCCGCGTCGGGGAAGGGATCGTGTCCACGATCGGCTCTTCCGAGACTCACAAGGCGGTGCTCGAGAACCCGGACTCCATCTCCAAGGTGGTCCTTTCGAAAGGACTCGATTCCGGTACCGCCTTTGAAATCCTGTCCATCGATATTGCTGATGTGGACGTCGGCGAGAACATCGGCGCAAAGCTGCAGACGGACCAGGCGGAAGCCGATCTCAAGATTGCCCAAGCCAAGGCCGAGGAACGGCGTGCTGCCGCCGTGGCCCATGAGCAGGAAATGCGGGCAGCGGTGCAGGAGCAACGCGCCAAGGTCATCGCAGCCGAGGCCGAAGTGCCATTGGCCATGGCCGAGGCTTTCCGCAGCGGCAACTTGGGCGTAATGGACTACTATAACCTCCGCAATGTAGAGGCCGATACGAAAATGCGTCGCTCTATCGGTGGCGGCGAGTCCTCCTCCAAAGAATAGTCCGGCATGCAGTCAGCCGTTTTCACCACGCTGGGGCTCTTCTCCGTCAGTCAGGAACTGAGCGGCATGGTCATGGCGCACCTGCATGAGGCCGACCCGGAAGTGGTTGCCGAGGAAAGCCTGTGCTTGGCTGCAACGGCAACGGCCCGCGCCATCGAGGCAACCTCATCCTCCGGGCAAAACAAGCTGAGCGAATCCGTACTGTTGGCACCGTTTCTGTATCGGGACTATCTCGTAGGATCCGCCATGTTGGAGACGGAGGATGCGGCCAAGGCCGATCTCGGCGCAGAGATCGGAGAGCGGCTTGAGCGCAAAATTGCCTTTTACGGTACGCAGCTGCCCAAGGCTACCCTCCCGACGGGAACGCTGCTCAAGAATGCCATGCTCCTGTGGATGGGGCGGATCAGTCCACCCGGCATGCCAAATGGACCCGAAGAGCGACTAGAGGCTTCTGGTGCCATAGACCGCATGAGAGGGCACGTGCGGCTCATTGCGGCACACATCAGGCATGTGGAGACGGCGGACTAAAGCGCAGGGCTGTCTGCCTGCTCGATACGCGGCACCTTGGAAATACGCACCAAGTCAATGCGGTTGGCCGTTGCGCGCAGCACCACAAAGCGGTATCCGTCCATTTCGAATTCGTCCCGCACCTTTGGAATTGTCCCCAGACGCTCCAGCAAATACCCCGCCACGGTTTCAAAATCCCCGTCCGGCAGGTCAATGGTGCTGCCCTCCGCCAATTCGTCAATCTCCAGTCGACCACTGGCAATGACCGCGTGATCATCGAGGACGCGGAGCATGTTTTCGTCCACATCGAACTCATCCTGGATATCGCCGAAGATTTCCTCGAGCAGGTCCTCTGACGTGACCAGACCTGCCGTCCCCCCGTACTCATCGATAACAATGGCAATGGACGTGTTGGTAGCCAGGAATTCCTGCAGCAACTCCTTGGAGAGCTTGGTCTCAGGAGCAAACGTAGCCGGACGGATAATCTCCTCGATGGAGGAGGGAGCATTGAACAGGTCCTTGGCAAAAGCCACTCCGACGATGTTGTCGATATTTTCCGCGTAGATCGGAATCTTCGAATGCCCGGTGTCTACGAACATCGCACGCAGCTCTTCGATGGGGGCTGTCTGATCCACGGCAATGATCTCCGTGCGAGGCACCATCGACTCCTTGAGTCGGATGGTACCCATGGCAAAGACGTTGGAGACAAGCGTTGACTCCTCTTCATCCAGATCAAGCTCGCCTGAGCGTTTGCTCTCTTCGATGAGGAGCTCGAAGTCCCGGCGAATGAAATCCGAAAACGAGTCTGAATCAATACGCACTGCCCTCATGAGGAAGGATGCTGTCCATCGCGAGATGAGGATGAGGGGGAGCAGCACGAAATAGGTGATCTTCAGGGGTACGGCCAACCAGAAGACGGCCTTGTTGGCAATTTCCCGCAGGATGGACTTCGGGATGATTTCGCCAATGATCAGTACAACCACCGAAGCAATGATGGTCTGTACGGACAGTGCCAGCACATCGGCAGCACCCGGCATACCCAGAAGGTCTCCGAAAAAGAGCTGGAGCGGCGCTTCGAGGTAGAGGGCAACGAGGGTCGAATAAAGAACCAGGGCCAGGTTGTTTCCGACGAGCGTAGTGGTCAGCAGGGTGGCGGGCTCTTCAAGGAAGCCTGAAACGATGCGGCCAACCGTGCCTCCCCGGCGAGCAAACACCTCGACCCGAAGCCGGTTGGCAGCTACGAAGGCAATCTCCGAGCCGGAGAAGAATGCGCTGAAGGTCAGGGTCAGAAGTATGACGGCGATTTCCATGGAGTCTCTGTCCTACCGTCCGCTGAAGGATGCCTTTCGTTTCTCGAGAAACGCCGCAACCCCTTCCTTGAAATCAGCTGTATCGCAGGCCTCTCCGAAAAGCGTGGCCTCGGCCTGTAATCCTGCCGAAAGGGGCTGATCGGCTGCGCGCAATGCTCGAAGCGAGCCGGCTACGGCCAGCGGCGCCTTCGAAAGAATGGTGCCCATCATATCGCGGGCTGAATCCATCAAATCATCGGCCGGAACGAGACGGTTGATCAGACCGATTTCATAGGCCCGATCTGCCTTGATCATACTGCCCGTGAGGATGAGCTCCGTAGCAATACCGAGCCCGACAAGACGGGGCAGGCGCTGGGTTGCGCCATACCCCGGAAGGATACCAAGATTGACTTCAGGCTGGCCGAATACGGCTGTATCGGAGGCAATACGAAGGTGACATGCCAAGGCCAACTCGCTGCCGCCCCCGAGAGCAAATCCATTGACGGCTGCGATAACAGGCTTGGGCAGGTTCTCGATCCGATTGAAAACGGCCTGACCCCGCTCGGCGAAGGCTTTGCCCGACACACCATCCAGTTCCTGGAAGCGGGCGATATCGGCCCCGGCGACGAAGCTTTTGCTCCCGGCCCCGGTCAGGATGACGCCTCGAATGGCTTCGTCCTCCTGTGCCAACGCAAAGAAGGCATCAAGATCTTCGATGACCTGTGCGTTGAGGGCATTCAGCTTGTCCGGTCGGTTGATGGTGACCGTTGCAATGCCGTGATCATCCACCTCGACCAAAAGCGTGTCGTATACCATGATGTGTAGACAGGTTGACGTAGGAGGTGGACCAAGATACAGCGAAGGAGGGACAGCCTCAGCGGCTAATCCCGTGCCTTTTCGCGAGGCATGCCGGAGGCCTCCTGCGCAGGATCCTCGAACGCCTCCATACCGCTCAGAAGGTCATCGTTCACGTTGAAGACCTCCTCAAGCTCCGCGACGGAGGCTCTGGTTTCCTCCACTTCTGAGAGCAGGGTGTCCAATTGGAAGGAGATTTCCTCTGGATTACGCAGGGTCAGGGACTCCTCGTGGATGTACTTGACGACATCCTCGATAGTGGCTACCTGCGCCTCGATGATCTCAAGGTTCTCGTGGCCCTTCTGCGAACGCTCGAGGCGCTGCTCCAGGATATGCAGACGACGCGCCTTGATGGCTTTTACGCGGGGGGTGTCATCCTCCATATCCTCGCGCAGGGCAGCCATGGCACGCATGATCTCGGACTCCATGCCCGGCCGGATTGAGAAACTGTAGCGCTCTTTCTGGTAAAGCAGCTTCATGTAGGACTCGAGCAGGCCATCAATCTTGCGAAGATGGGAGTCCAGCATTCCCTGGGAAGCATAGCTCAGTTTGGCGTAGTTCGATCGGATATCTGTCTCAAGCTTTCGCAACCCGGCGTAGCGACGTCGATCGGGCGCTGTCAGCGTCTGGAAGAGCTCCTTCTGGGAAAGCGGCTTGGCATGCTCAGCGGCACGCTGCGACCGGATGACCTTGCGAAACCGCTCCTGTCTGGGCATGGTGCCCAGGTAGGCTAATTCAAGGCCCGAGGCCACCAGCAAGGCCGCATCCAGTGGCCAGCCGGAGACTGAAAACGAGATACCCAGCACAACCATCATGGAAACCATGAGGAACGCCAGATTCCACGGATGCAGGAAAGCCTCCCGGGTATAATTTATGGGACTGTTTTTTCGACTCACGTCTCGGTGGTTACCAGTGGGAAGGCTGCTTCGTGATGATGATCCAGTAGCAATAAGGATCAACGTTTCATGCGGCCAATGGTTTTTTCGGGTAGCTCCGGGGAGGAATCAGGCGAGGGTTTCGCATCTGCAGCTTCGGATTGCGATGGAGTGGATGGCCGATCGTCCGGCTCGAACGTCTCGAGCGCCAGATCCATCCGCGCTTGCGAGATGGTGCTGCTCCGCTCAAGGCGTTCAACCATTTCCTCGTGATCCTGGAAGAGCTTGCTGATGCCCTCGGTCATGTCGGTGACCGCACCCGTAATGCGGGCCTTGCGACTCATCTGCCGATGGGTCTTCTTCAACGCACGCATCTTCCGGAGGTGGTCCTTTTCGGCCTCCTTGAAGCGTTCGTATTCCTCGGGGGTCATAGCCACGATACACTACCAGGATTCAAGTTGATCAACTCTGTGTCCGATCGCGGCCGATGGTCTTGGCACCGGTTTCCGACTCTTTTTCGGGGAGGTCAATCGAAGACTCCTCCGCTGCGCTGCTTATCTGGCCAACGCCCATTTCCAGCTTGAACTGCTTGACGAGTTCAGAGGCCCGGATTTTTTGGGCATCCTCCTCGATCCGAAGCGACTCGGAGTCCACCGAGTCAAGGGCCATTTCCATGCGGGCTTCACTGCGCGCGGTCTGCTCCTGCAGACGCGTAATCATTTCATCGTGTGTCTGATCAATGCCGGTAACCTCAAACGACTCCAGGGTATCGGCCACCTTGGCCTGCCATTTGGCGCGCTCGTGGGCGCGCAGGGCATCCTTGGCCTCGGCAATCTTGCGCTCTTTCTCACGCATGAAGGCTTTTTTGACCTGCAGCGCCTTGTCGTAGGCAGCAGAAGCATAGGTCAATTGTTCCTTCGTGCTGGCCAGGTTCTCCCGCACGTCCTCGAGGCGCATGGCGTAGCGCTCGGCGATATCATCCCGACCGGCCTGGATGCCCGCCTTGATCTTGGCCGTTACATCAGCAAGCTCTTTCTCGTATTTCTTGACCTCTTTCTGGAGCATCATCACATTGGCCTTGACCGTAGCGATGTTCTCATTCATTTTCGGGACTTGATCATTCAACTCTCGAATGTTCTGCTCGAGTATGAGCTTGGGGTCCTCGAGCGCAGAAATAGCGCCACCGAAGACAGATTTTACGAAGCGTGTGAAGCGGGCCCAGATCGACATGTCGTACCTGATGTTGTGGAGAGGGGAGGATCGTCCTCCGGGGGCGGTGTGTGATCCGTTGTGGATCGCAAAATCGACCACCATCGCAATATAGTACAGGGCGCGGCTGCACCCATCAACGAGGGACGGGTGGACCGACGCTCCGTTCTACGAGAAGGGATGATTCTGGATTCATCGGGTGAAGGTGGACCACCTTGGACTAGATCCCTCCTGCCTCAGTGACTGGGTCGATTCCGCTTCTACGACCGGGTCCAAATGCCGTCAGCAAAACGGTCCACAATGCGCGCATCCGGCCTGGACGGATGCGCGCCATAGGTCCAAGCCGCAGCAAGAGAGGCCATGGCCTCCTCCATCCTTTCCTCGGTCGATGCCGTCACGCGGGCAAGCACGTCACCCGGGGCGACGACATCTCCTTGGCGCTTGATCAGCAGGCATCCGGCCAGGGGGTCCACCGCATCTTCTTTGGTCCGGCGACCGGCGCCGAGCGAAATCATGGCGCGGCCGACGCCCAGCGCATCGATCCTGGAAACGTATCCTGTAGCATCAGCGGGCGCATGGACGTCGGCCGTTATCGCTTCTGATGTACGCCCGTTCGGGTCATCGACTACAGCCACATCTCCGCCCTGCGCCCGAACCATGGCCCTGAAACGCTCCCATGCGGCGCCCGAATGAATGGCTTCTTGCGCCTTGGCTGTGCCTTCCAACAGGGAGGCTGCCTTCCCGCCAGCCACGATCATTTCGGCGGCGAGCGCCACCGTCACCTCCATAAGATCCTCAGGCGCCTCTCCGCGCAACAGCGCAATGGACTCAGCCACCTCCGGCCAATTGCCCACAGCCCTTCCCAATGGCTGGTCCATATCGGTCAGCAGCGCGACGGCCGGCTTGCCGAAGCGTTCACTCACCCCGACCAGCGTCTGCGCCAGAAAGCGGGCGTCCTTCTCGGCCTGCATGAACGCGCCCGAACCGAACTTGACATCAAGCACCAGGGCATCGATGCCCTCAGCCAACTTCTTGGAAAGGATGGAAGCGGCAATGAACGGCACGAACTCAACGGTCGATGT
>JAFMNH010000015.1 GCA_017859335.1 Rhodothermales bacterium
AAGCTCCTGCTGAAGAAGCTCCTGCTGAAGAAGCTCCTGCTGAAGAAGCTCCTGCAGAGGACGGCGACGACAAGAAAGATTCCTGATCAAACCGTTTCTGGACCGCATGAAAGCCGGCTCCACCCCATCGGATGAAGGCATGATCCTTCGGGAAATGGGGCGCATCGTGAAGCCTCACGGTGTGGTGGGTGAGCTCAAGGTGGCTCCAGAAACCGATGATCCCGGCCGCTTCCAACAGTTGGAGACGGTCCATGTCGGACCCGATGAGGATTCGACAACGTCCTTTGACATTCTGTCAGTCAGATTGCAGTCATCCCGACACGGGATAACCGTTCTACTCGAGCTTGAGGGTGTATCATCCAGGGAAGCGGCGCAGGCGCTCGCAAGGCAGCGTGTGTTCGCCAACCAGGAGGATTTGCCGCCACTCGAGGATGGCGAGTTCTTTTTCAGCGACCTCATCGGCCTGACCGTTGAGACGCTCGATGGAGACACCGTTGGCTCGGTGGTCGATGTGTTCGAGAAACCGGGACAGGACCTCTTGGTCATCCAGCGTCCAGAAGGCGGGAGGGTCATGATCCCTCTCGTTCCTGACCTCGTCCCGGAAATCGACATCGAAGGATCTGTCCTTCGCATTGACCCGATTGAAGGCTTGCTTTGAGGAGCCCATGCGAGTAGACATCGTCACATGCTTGCCCGACATCCTGAAGGGTCCGCTCGAAGAGAGCATTCCCGGCAGGGCGCGTGCCAAGGGGCTACTGGATATTCATATCCACGACCTCCGGGAGTATGCGGAGGGCAAACACCGGCAGGTTGATGACTATCCGTTTGGTGGAGGGGCCGGCATGGTCCTGAAACCGGAGCCCATCTTCGCCTGCATCGAAGCGCTCGCCTCCTCGGGTGAGCCCATCGACGAGGTGATTTTCATGACTCCGGATGGGGAGGTCCTGGACCAACCCATGGTCAACGGCCTGTCGCTCAGTGGGCGGCTGGTCATCCTGGCGGGTCATTACAAGGGCATCGATCAACGGGTACGTGATCATCTCGTGACGAGGGAGATTTCCGTGGGAGACTATGTCCTCAGCGGAGGGGAACTAGCGGCAATGGTTCTTGTTGACGCGGTTGCCCGTTTGCTGCCAGGCGTGTTGGGAGATGCCACCTCGGCATTGACCGACTCGTTCCAAGACGGACTGCTGGATGCACCAGCCTATACCCGACCGGCTGATTTCAGGGGACATGTCGTCCCTCCTGTGCTCACCTCAGGTGACCACAAACGAATCGACGCCTGGCGGGATGAGCAGCGCCTCCGCAAGACACAGGAACGCAGGCCGGATTTACTCGATCAGCGTAATACGTCATCTGACTGACGAACGACTTTTTAACCTACTTATTGCCAGTTGAGGTACGCCATGGCTACCGATTTGATGAACCTGATCGAAGCTTCCCAGAAGCGCGACGACCTTCCCGAGTTCGAAGCCGGGGATACGGTGAACGTACACGTCCGGGTTGTGGAGGGCGAGAAAGAACGCATCCAGCAGTACCAGGGTGTCGTCATCGCATTCCGCGCCAGTGGGGCACGCCGCACGTTCACTGTGCGCAAAGTCTCCAACGGTGTTGGTGTTGAGCGTGTATTCCCGCTGAACTCGCCAAAGATTGCGAAGATTGAGGTTGTCCGCAGAGGCAGCGTCCGTCGCGCCAAACTTTATTACCTGCGTGAGCGGGTAGGTAAATCGGCACGTATCAAAGAGCGTCGCCAGAACTGATCAGGTCTGGCCGCGCGCCGCACCCGACGTAACGCTTACTTGGTGGTTCCATCCGGACCATCGAGCCGACTGATTGATCTCGGGCCGCCGGCGCACGCGCCGGCGGCCCGCGTCGTTATCATGAAGTCACGACTGATAGGAGTGCCCCGATACATTTAACCGCACGACCATGCGCATTGCAGTCTGGAACAATCCGGTCAATGAATCCCTGATTCTTGCATTGGAAGAGGCCTATCCGGGTGCTATCGACCGCCTTCCGCTGAAAGATGTCCTGCAGGCGGTTCTGGACAACCAAGCCGATGTGGCCCTCGTGCCCAGTGATCAGGCGCTTTCCAGTCAGGGTCAGGTGGATATACTGCCCGCCGTCGGTGTTTCTTCCTGGACCAACCCGTGGCTGTCCCTTGTCGTTGGAAATCAGTTGGGCGCGGCAACCATGGGGATCATGCATGCTCCCGATGGGCGCTCCGGCGCGCTTCTGGCCGCCCTGGTCCTCAAGGAGCATTATAACACGGTCGTCGCCCTGCATGAGCAGCCTGCGCTACCCGTCGGTCTGTCGGAGCATGCTTTAATCACCGTTCCACTTGATGAAGGGGATGACCTCGTTTCACCAGCTTCCGGTACGAGCGAAGGTGTGGCTCTGGATTTGGGTCAGGAGTGGGCCGAGATGGCTGGGTATCCGTTCGTCTGGTCGCTATTCGTGGGGCGAAAGGATGAAAACCACGACGATGCCATTCGACAGCTCCGTGATGTGGTCACGCAATTGGATCAGCATCGCGTGGCGCTGGAGCGCGCCTGGGACCTCGATGAGATTGGATCGGATTTCTTCCTGAACCATGTTCGGTTGGCCGTCGATGATCTGGCCATTGCCAGTCTGACACAGCTGTGCGATCATCTGTTCTATTACGGGGTCACTGACGAAGTCCTGCCGGTACAGTTTGTGACGCTTCCTGCGGATGAAGATGCCGCCGTTCACCCCGACGATGCACCCGAATCGATTGATGGCTGACGCTCACAAAATCGTAACGTCCAACCGGAAGGCATCCCACGAATACCACATCGATGATCGGGTAGAGGCGGGGATGGTTTTGAAGGGTACCGAGGTGAAATCGGTCCGGCAGGGGAAGGTGAACCTGCAGGAGGCCTACTGTCAGGTGGAGGGTGGTGAAATGTGGCTGTATCAATGCCACATTGCTCCCTACAGCCATGGGAATATTGCCAATCATGACCCGGTGCGGCGCAGGAAGTTGCTTCTTCACAAGCGTGAAATCGAGCGTCTCGAAAAGGCCGCCGCGCAAAAAGGCTACACGATCGTTCCGCTGAAGGTGTATCTGCAACGGGGCCGGGTCAAGTTGGAAATCGGTCTGGGTAAAGGCAAAAAGCTGTACGATAAGCGAGCCGACATTGCAGCCAAGGATGTGAAGCGCAAGCTCAGCCGTGCCGACGTACAGCGGGCACGGGAAGAGTGAGAGCTGCTGCTCCGGATCTGTTTGTGCCTGCCGCACGTTTGTGAGATGGCCGTGAGTCACGCGGTGCCTCAACCTGACCTGTCACCCCCATTGCTTGCCGTACGCCCCATGTCAGCGCCTACGCACCATTCCTCTCCAACAAGCTTGCATGTTGTGCATGGTTTGGGATTTGGTGACGTTAGAACGATGTGGATCAGCGCATATCTGCTCATACTGCTGACGGCCGTCCTGCCGGTTTCCGCTCAGCAATCCATTGTACGGGGTACCGTGGTAGCCGAGAAAGATGGCGAGCCTCTGCAAGGTGTGAATGTGGCCCTGTATACCGGGGAATCGCTTGTCGCAGGCACGGCCTCCGGGTCGGACGGCATTTATGCCCTGGCTGATCTCCCGTCCGGTTCCTACACCCTGCGAGCCAGTTTCATCGGCTTCATGCCGTGGGAGCAGGAAATTGGCATTGGTGTGTCGGACAGGCGAATCATCAACATCGTATTGATTGAGGGCGAGACCGAGCTGGAGGAAGTGGTCGTGGAAAGCGATTCTGATGCCGGCATGGCGCGTGTCCGCGCGGGTCAAACGACCGTGCGTCCGGCAGACGTGGAGCGCATTCCTTCGCCTGATGTCTCAGGGGACCTGGTCAATTACCTGACCACTGTTCCTGGTATCGTATCCATCGGGGACAGAGGGGGGCAGCTTTTTATACGGGGTGGAGAGCCTTGGCAAAACCTCGTACTGCTCGATGGAATGTGGGTGTATCAGCCTTTTCACATCCTCGGATTCTTTTCCTCCTTTCCGTCCGAGATCCTGCAGCAGGTTGATATTTATGCAGGTGGCTACACGAGTCAGTATGGCGGTCGTATCTCGTCGGTCATCGATGTCAAGAGTCGCAATGGGGACAAGCGAGACTACGCGGGAACCGCCTCCGTGGCGCCGTTCGTGTCTGGCTTTACCCTGGAGGGTCCGATTGCGGATGACGTGGTTTCTTTCCTCGTCTCCTATCGGGAGAGCGTGATTGATAAAGGAGCTGCCCGTATCGTCGATGACGAGTTGCCGTTCGCCTTCGATGACTTCTTTGCCAAGACCCACGCCTTCATCAATGCCAACACCCAGCTCTCGCTCTCGCTCTTGCGAACAAACGACCGTGGGTCGGTCTTTGAGGGGAATGATCTGGAAGAGCCGCAGTCCATTGCATGGGAGAATCGATCAGCCTCTGCCCGCTACCTCGTTTTTCCTCGTGCCTTTCCCATTATGGCTGAGTTCATCATCTCGGGGTCGCGTCTGACCTCTGAGCAGAGTGGGATTACCGAAGATGTTCGTTTCTCCAAGCTCTCGAGCGTGAACACGACGGTAAACGTCACCCATTTCCATCGCAACTCAGAGGTCAGATGGGGGCTTTTCGCCCGAACTCTCGAGTTGCAGAGCAGCCTTGACGGTTTGTATCAGGGCTTTTTTTACCGGAAGGAATATGCGACCGAGGTCGGAGCCTACCTCGAACCGGAATTCATGCTGCCCTTTGGATGGCAGGTTCGTGCGGGATTGCGAATCCATTCCTTTCCAAGTCAGGATTCCGGATTCCTCGAGCCCCGGTTTCGTGCTGTCAAGCAGCGTGAACGGGACGAATTCACTATCGCTGCCGGTACGTTCCATCAGGAAATTGTGGGTCTGACCGACCGTAGGGACGCTGCAGGTATATTCACGGCGTGGACGACGAGTACGTTCGACCAGGGCGTACCAGAGGCCGTTCATGCCATCATGGGGTATCGAAGGGCTCTCAGCAGGGACGTTGAGGCCAGTGTGGAAGTCTATGCCAAGCGGCTCAACAACCTCTTCATACCTGAGTGGACGGCCTATCCGAGGTTTACGACGCGCATCCAGCCGGCAGAGGGCAGGGTGTACGGTGCCGATATGCGATTGGAGTACACTCGAGGGGGCTTTTCCAGCTTCCTGACCTACGGTTTGTCCAATGTTCGTTACACGGCACAGCAGGATGCACTCGAGGTCTGGTATGGTAGCTCAGAGCTAAACTTCAGACCGCCCCATGACCGTCGTCATCAAGTCAACGCGGTAGTCTCATGGGATACGGACCTACTTGATCTCGACATCCGTTGGCAATTCGGATCGGGGCTACCATTCAGTCGGGCGCTTGGATTCGATGGATTCATGATCGTTGACGGAAACCTGGATGTCTTTGACGAGCCCGGCAGTCGTCGGGTCATCTACGAGCGGCCTTACAATGGCATCCTGCCGACCTACCATCGCTTGGACATAACGGTCGGACGCGATGTGGACTTCGGCAACGGGATTCGTTTGAAGGCACTTGCTGGCGTAATAAACATGTACGACAGGCAGAATCTCTTCTACCTGGATGTTTTCACCTTGCGTCGAGTGGACCAGCTACCGTTCATTCCCACTCTCGGACTGAAACTGGAGTATGATTGATGGCTGAATCCGCAACCAGTTTTCATTTTCGAGGGCTTCTCGCCGTTTGGCTCGTCCTGTTGTCATGGACCGCCCTCGGCTGCGAGGAAACCGTCGACCCCGTGCTCGAGACCGATGAAGTATTCTCGTTGTACGGATTTCTGAATCCATCATCGGAGCGACAGGCGATCCGGGTGTTCTCCATTGACGGTACCTTGGAGCATACCCGCCCTGAGCCCATGGACGCGGTGGTTCGAACCCGTAATCATGCAAGCGGGGAGGAAGTGGTCTGGAGGGATTCCATCGTCACCTACGACAATCGAACGGTCGGGCATGTCTTCTATGCTGATTTCAGAGCGGACCATGGCACCCGCTATACGCTATCGGCCACGCGCTCGGATGGTCGGGAAACAACGGTATCAATAGAGACACCGCCGGACGGTATCGTAGCCATCGATACCATACTCTCGGCTCGCAGCTCCGTTATTGTCGACCTTATCTGGTCGAACGTACCCAGGGTCATTCAGGCCGAGGCCAGCTACGTTGTTCGCGTGCCGTTTCCCGATGGAAGCGACACGACAACCGTTCAGGTTAATATTCAGAGCGGTCGTGTAGAGCAAAACAGCGATGGTACCTGGCGCGTATCTATCCTTCCTTCGGCTGATATTGCGGCCGTGTTCTCTGCCTTGCAGATCCAGCCCGGCGTGACGCCCGTCTACCTGGACAAGATCATAGTCAGCGCGTTCGTGACGTCGAGCGACTGGACCAGCGCAGCGGGCGTGTCCGATCCGGAGCTGCTGGTTCAGCCGGGTACCTTCTCCAACGTCGAGAACGGATTCGGCTTCGTGGGTGGAGGATATTTCGACCGATTTGAACTTAAACTTGATGATTCCGCGGCACGAAATGCGGGATTCTCGGTAGACTGACTTGTCCCCTCATTCCGGACCTACATATACCACCTCATCGTGATGACTCCATCTCGTTTTTTTGCAGTGAAAGCAGGCGGATGCCTTGGCTGGGAGCGGATGCTATCCCTGGCCCTGGTATCCATGGTGTCCCTGGTGCTTGTCATGCCGCTCTCGGCGCAGCAGACCGATCCCATGACGGACGGTATTCTCGCATTCCGCGCTGGAGAGCATGCCTCTGCTGTTGCCTCTTTCAACCGGGCGTTGAAGGAGGATCCTGCCAATGCCGAGGCCCACTTTCTGTTGGCTCGACTCTACTGGGAGACGGATCTTCGGGATGTCAAGGAGGCTGGCCGTCACTTGGAGTCTGCGCTGGCCATCGACCCGGGAAACGTTCAATACATGGTAGCGCTGTTGCAGCAACTGCGCGCGGATTCGCAGCTGTTCATCATTGACCAATCCAGGGAAGCCCGTCGTCGCCGCCTGGCAATGGATATTCTGGAGAGGGACAGTACGAACTCGTTTGCCAATGAAGAGCTCGGCGATACCTATATCCGGGACTTTTGGCGATATCGTAATGCTCTTATGTATCCGGCACTCGACTTTCTGCGGGCAGAATACAGGGCACGAACGGAGTACGATCCCATGGCCGGATATCTGGTTGACCAGGCCAACCGGTTCGATCAGGCGAATGGCGGCATAACGGAGTCCGATGTACCCCAGACGTTGGCTCAGGCCGGACCGACCTGGAATCCCAACCAGGTATTCATGGCAGATGAGTTCGATGTGGAGGCCTTGAAAAATCAGGGCGTCCCGGTTCTCGACCTCTCTGGCCGCGCCCAAGTAGCCTATGAGAGGGCCATATCCCACCTGAATACGGCCCTGGAGGCCGATCCGCGTCAGCGATCCGTGTATGATCACCTCATGGAAATCTACGCGCTAAAGGGGGAGTATGGCGAGGCATTGAACATGCTGGCCCAGATGTACATTTTCTTTCCTGAGGACCCAGAGCTTTGGACCTATCTGGGGTACGCGCATTACCATTCGGGCAACATGGAGGCGGCCTCCAAGTCCTTTGAATCGGCCTTCCGCTTCATGGATGAGGAGTCGGCCTACGCCTACAACCAGATCGAGAATATTCTTCCGAAGGACGAGCTTGAGGCCTATCGGGCGGATGAGGCAGGCTACACGTCGCGTTTTTGGATGTCGAAGGACCCACGGTACCTGACCTCCTACAACGAGCGCAAAATGGAGCACTACGCGCGTCTTACCTACGCCGACCTGTTGTACGGCTCCCCGCAGTTGGGCATCAAGGGATGGAACACGGAGCGGGGTAATATCCTGGTTCGCTATGGCATCCCGAATGGTGATGTGGTCATCATCCCCCGCTCAGGCAGCGGTGTGATGATGGGAACGCCAGACCGGGGCAACTCGCTCGAGGATCTCGACGGCAATGTGGGTGTGGCGCTCAATGTGGGACGTTATGGCTCTGGATGGGATATGTTCGAGGAGGCAAACACCTATAATATATGGGATTACGGGGAGTTCAAATTTGTCTTTGAGGACCCCTTCCGTAATGGCGAGTTCAGACTGTACAGCCCATCGGCTTCGGACATATCTGACGGTGCGGTGGCTTACATCAATGATTATGTGATCAAGGCAGCGGAAACCATCAGGGAGACCCCGGAGCGTTACGAGTACGAAGCGCCCGGCCGCCAGATAGAACTCCCGTATGCTGTTGCTGCATTCAAGGGGAGCGATGGTTCGACTGACCTGTATGTGAATTACGCTATCCCGATCACGGATGCCTACAGCCCGGACGATGAGTTCATCAACATCACGGCCAACGCAGGAACGTTCGTAGTGGCGGACAACCGGGATATCCTGGTGGAGCGCCGTCGCACGATCTATGGTCTGCCGACCGCTCAGATCGTACGGTTCGACGAATCCAATCTATGGGTGGATACTGAGCGCATGAGCACGCCTCCCGGGCGGCATGAGGTATCGGTGGAGTTCGAAACGGCCGGGGGTGGCACGGTGGCCGTGCAGCGTCGTGCCGTGGATGTGCCGGACTTCTCCGGCACCACATTGGCCATGTCAGATATTCTGCTCTCCTATCGGATCGAGGAGAGTTTCGACGGAAAACCAGTCAGTGGATCAGATATCCTGCGTAAGGGCCTGTCCATCCAGCCTGCGCCTTGGACCGTGTACGGCACGGATCAACCGATATACATCTATTTCGAGGTCTACAACCTGACCCAGGATGCCGAGGGTATGTCCCGCTACGAAGTGGAAGCAGAACTGACGCCCCGGGAAAGTGGCAGCGGCGTAGGCCGGGCCATTCGAAACCTGTTCGGAGGCGGCGGTCAGGGCGTATCCACCGGTGTGCCCATCAATGTCGAGGCCACAGAGGACGGGCAGTACCTGATTCTGGATGCGGAAAACCTGGAAACGGGCCTTTACACCTTGAGGGTCACGATTACCGATCAGGTCACCGGTCGGGACGTGGACATGTCCAAGGACCTGTTTCTGGAATAACGACGTCCAAGCAAGGTCGATAACGGCTGTCAGGCAGGGCCTTACATGCGATCAGGACCTCATAAGGTAATGGGACCCTGTCAGGTAGTGTGGCCTTGCGTGGCTCCTGGACCACCTTTGCCGGCTGCTGTTGCCGCCACGGTGTCATCCATGGCGCTGACCAGCGTTTCCAGCGATGTCTTGTACGCTGACAGGGATTCACGCAGCGCAGGATCGGAGAGGCTCAGGATCTGAACAGCCAACAGTGCGGCATTCTTGGCACCTCCGATGGCCACTGTCGCCACGGGCACCCCACCGGGCATCTGGACGATGGAAAGGAGCGAATCGAGGCCTTTCATGTGCCGAGTGGGCACCGGTACTCCGATGACCGGGACAGTTGTTGAGGCAGCCAGCATGCCCGGAAGGTGTGCGGCGCCGCCAGCACCGGCTATGATAACGCCAATCCCGCGATCCACAGCCTCCTCCGCATACGTAGTCATGGCCTTCGGCGTGCGATGGGCACTCAGGACCCGTGCTTCAAAGGGTACCCCGAATTCTGCCAGGATATCCGCAGCGTCCTCCATGATTGGCCAATCTGATTGACTACCCATGGCAATGCCAACGATGGGCGTAGGCGAGGAAGGTGAGGCCGTTGATGACATGTTCGCTTCGTTCTGATGATGATGGACAGGGTTACAACTGGACGGCATGGGCTGCCGCCTCAGCTTCGGCCCGCAGCGTGTCCAAGTTGGATCCGGTAATGGTTACGTGTCCCATCTTGCGTTTGGGACGGGCCTCCTCCTTGCCATACACATGCAAGCCGGCCTGAGTGTGCGACAAGGCCTCCACGAGTCCGTCAGTCCGGACGGATCCTGCACGGTGACCCAGTATGTTGATCATGACCGCTGCCGGCGTTCGCATCTCGGGACTTCCCAGTGGCAGGTCCAGGATCGAGCGTGCATGGTTTTCGAATTGGGAAGAAAAGCAGGCCTCGATCGTGTAGTGCCCGGTATTGTGGGGGCGGGGAGCCAATTCGTTGAGAAGGATACTGCCGTCCTCAAGCTCGAAGAACTCCACACCGAGCACACCGACCAGATTCACGGCTGAGGCTGCCTGTAAAGCGGCTTCCCGGGCGGCTGCTGCTGTTTCGGGGCGAATGCGTGCCGGAGCCATCACGGCATGACAGCGATGGTCCCTCTGCTCAGTTTCCACTACAGGATACACCACGGACTCGCCCTGCGGTCTGCGGGCCACCATGACAGCCAGTTCCCGAACGAAAGGCACGAAGGCTTCCATTAGAAGTCCTTCATTGGATGCCAGCTCGTCCCACGCCTTTTCCAGGTCGGAAACGGAGGTAACAGTGGCATTGCCATATCCGTCGTAGGATCCCTCAAATTTCTTTGCTACGGCCTTTCCACCGAAGACGGTAAGGGCAGCCCGTGCCTCCTGGAAAGAGGAGCACGCCAGATAAGCACCCACAGGGATGCCCGCTTCCTGGATGGCATCCTTTTGACGACCCTTGTGCCGGATGGTCAGGAGGGTGCTGGAAGCTGGCCACACCGGTATCCTTCCGTTACTGACTTTTTCCGCAACCTCTGCCGGTGCCCATTCACTTTCCACCGTGATGACATCGCAGCCGTCGATGAACGCTTCCATCACAGCTTCATCCGTCCAATCGCCAACGACGGCCTGTCCCAAGGGAGCAACCGACCCGGATGGGGAGGGAGACAGGGTCTTGATATGAATACCCATGCGTATGGCGGCCAGCGCGGTCATTCGACCGAGCTGGCCGCCACCGAGGATACCTATGGTCGGAAAACGGGCGTTGGAATCGGACATGGGGGTGGCAAACCTCAGGAGGAAAGGAATTCATCGAGCGTAGCTTCATCCTCAACCAGGACCTGCCGCGCCTTCGACCCTTCGAAGGGACCAACGATGCCCGCATCTTCGAGTTGATCCACGATACGGGCCGCGCGCGAATATCCAACCGACAATTTGCGCTGCAGCAGGGAAACCGAGCCTTGTTGGGCACGAACGATGATCTGGGCGGCTTCAACGAACAATTCGTCGCGCGGCCCGCCACCACCACCGGCCAGAGATGCCGGTCCCGAATCCTCTTCAATGGAGGGCAGCAGATAGGGTCCGGGGCCTTCCTGGTCGCCAATAAAACCTGTGATCCGGTCAATTTCCTCGTTGGAAACGAAGGGTCCCTGCAGCCGGATGACTTTAGAACCCAGCATGTAGAGCATGTCGCCATTACCCACCAGGCCCTGCGCACCGTTCTGATCCAAAATGGTGCGGGAATCGATCTTTGAGGCCACCTGATAGGCCAGTCGGGCCGGGAAGTTGGCCTTTATAAGTCCCGTGATGACATCCACCGAGGGGCGCTGCGTAGCCAGGATGAGATGTATTCCCACGGCGCGTGCCATCTGTGCAAGACGCGCAATAGGACCCTCGATATCCTTGCCCGCGGTCATCATCAGGTCGGCCAGCTCGTCTACGACCACCACGATGTAGGGTAACAGGCGGTGGTTTTCCTCTGGGTCAAGCCCGCCAGCCCTGAACCGCTTGTTGTATTCCCGTATGGAGCGCACCTCGGCCTTCGCCAGGAGGTCGTAGCGGGATTCCATTTCCTTCTCGCAGCTCTTGAGGGTCCCGAGCGCCTGCGAGACATCTGTGATGATGGCATCATCCGCCTCTGGCGGCATGGCCACATAGTGCGAGGCAATACGCGCATAAGCTGCCAGTTCGATCTTCTTGGGGTCGATCATCACGAACTTGAGCAGCGACGGAGGGACAGAATAGAGCAGTCCTGCCACGAATGTATTCACGCCGACTGACTTGCCAGACCCCGTTGCCCCTGCAATGAGCACGTGGGGCATCTTGGTCAGGTCTTGTAGTACGGTTTCTCCTTCAATGGACTTACCCAGAATGAGGGGCAACTCCATCGGCGTCTCCTGGAAGGTCCGCGTCTCGATGATGTCCCGGATGCGGACGAACTCGCGGTGACGGTTCGGGATCTCGACACCGATGGCTGACTTGCCGGGAATTGGCGCAATGATACGGATGCCGCGGGCAGCCAGTGCCATGGCAATATCGTTCTCGAGCGCGGTAATGCGACTGATCTTGACACCGGGAGCCGGAGTCAATTCGTACAGGGTTACCGTCGGGCCCACAACAGCGTCGATGCCGATGATATCGATGTTGTAGGTGGCCAACTTGTCGAGGAGGATCTGCTTGTTTTCCTCGAGCTCATCATAGTCGATGCTGTGCCCGTTTTCATCCGAGGCGTCCAGCAGGTCCAGTCCCGGTTGGGAAAAATCGTAGTCTGCAGCAGACAACTCGTTGCGCGACAGTCGCCTGGCTTTTTCTTCCCGCTTCTGCTCATGAACCACGATGGCTACGTCATCGCTGCTACCCTGGGGGTGGCGGGGTGCTTCCTCGGACACCGGCGGGGGTGGCGGCGCAGGCACTTCGGGTGGGGCCGGCAGTGGGATGTCCTTCTTGCGTGTCAGGCGTTCTTCTTCGCGCTTTCGCGCGGCCTCCACCTTGTCCGCCTCTTGTCGTCTGGCCGATTCCCGCTTCTGCTCTTCGCGCTGGATCTTGCGCTCCTTCTGTTGCCGACCGCGGTCGCTCCAGGCGCGTCGCACTGCGGCCAGTCCCATCTCCACACGATCCATGCTGCGCTGTATGTCGCGGTCTACCAAAAGCAGCAGTGAACTGACAAGAAGGGCGAGAATGATGATCAGCGATCCCGTCATTCCGAAGATCTGCTTCATCCAGAGGGCCATACCCTGCCCGATATAACCGCTCCATGCCATGAGGTCCGATCCGGTTGCAACGGAAATCCATCCAAACAACGTTGCGGCAATGAAGGCGCCTCCCAAGGCCAAAATGCTGGCCAGTATCAGACGCTCATCCGAACGATGCCGTAGCCGGCCATATCCCCAAATACCGCCAAGGATGGGGAGGAAAAGGGCGAAATATCCCAGAAACCCGGGAACCAGGAGCCGGGCCAGCGCTGCTCCCGTCAGTCCGAGGGCATTGGCAGCGGTTCGACTGCCGGGATCAATCAGCGAGTCGAGCGAGAACCGGCGGGCGAGCATATCGTCCGCCGGGTTGTAGGTCAGGACGGCCAAGGCAACCAGCAACGAGACGACCATCATGAGCAGTCCAAGGACCTCATGCTTACGCTCTACTGGTACAATGGGCGTTTGGGCTGGTTTTTTCGAGCGCGACGGTTTGCGCTTCTGGACAGTTGTCGGCATGCCGGAATCTACGCAGTGTGGCCTCCAACCGCCAACGTATCAGGCGGAAGCCTGCTTGTGGAACGGCGGTTTTGTCACTTTAACCTCAAACGATCTTCGACCCTGAGAAACCATCAATACCGAACCTTCGGTGGTCCACGCCGGGTCGTTCTTCACGTAGCCGAGCCCGATCCCCTTACCGAGGACAGGAGACTGCGTCCCGCTTGTCACCGTCCCGATCACAGTTCCCTGCGCATCGGTGATGTCGTATCCATTGCGCGGGATACCACGTTCCTGCGAAATGAAACCAATCAATTTCCGGGCGGGGCCGGTTTCCTTGATCGCTGCCAGGGGCGCCCTGCCTACGAAATCCGAGGCATCAAGTTTGGTTATCCAGCCCAGACCAGCCTCCAATGGATTGGTCTGCGTCGTGATATCATTTCCGTAGAGGCAGTAGCCGCTCTCGAGGCGAAGCGTATCACGGGCTCCCAGCCCTGTCGGCTTCATGCCGAATGTGTCGGCCACGGCCATGAGCGCGTCCCATACGGCTCCCGCGTCCTCGGCGCGGACATAGACCTCGACACCTGTTTCACCCGTGTATCCGGTTCGGGAGATGATGACATCGGATAGGCCCAGGAAACGGCCATCCTCGGGCTCTGAAAACGTGTAGAAGCCGAGTCCCGTCGCATCGTACCCCGTGGCCTCTGCAAGCAGGTCGATGGAAGCAGGTCCTTGCAGGGCAAGCAGCCCGATGGTGCTGCTGACGTCCTCGATGGTAGCACCCATGGGGTTGTTCTGTAGCATCCATGCTACATCGCCCTCGATGTTCGATGCATTGATGACCAGCATGTAGCTGTCCGCTGCTCGCCGGTAGACGAGAAGGTCATCCACGATCCCGCCGTCTTCATGGCACATGACGGTGTAGAGCGCTTTGCCATCGACAAGTTTCGAAACATCGTTCGAGACGAGGTGCTGAACGAAGTCGAAGGCAGCCGGCCCGGTCACGAACACCTCGCCCATGTGGCTGACATCGAACAGTCCTGCTTTCTCCCGTACCGCGTGATGTTCATCCAGGATGCCCGAGTATTGGACCGGCATGTCAAAGCCCGCAAAAGGAACCATTTTGGCCCCTAGAGCCACATGCCGGTCATACAGCGGGGTACGTTTCAATTCCATGGTTGGATCGGGCTGCGTTTTTTTGGGTCGATTGGCCCGGCATGATACGCGCCCCGTCAGGTGCACACAATGACGGTAATGGATGGCGTGTCCAATTGCGACAATCTTGACCGACGCTGCCTTGACCGACGCTGCCTTGACCGTCCTCAGAGGCGGTATGCGGTAAAGTCTGCTGCTGACAGCACCTTGATGGCCTCGATGGCCTCCCTTGACGTTTCGAAGCCGATACGGAACGTACCGCCCCGGTTCTCACGAATGCGAAGCAATTCGATGTCCTTGATGCTTAGATCCGCCTCGTAGAGCGTGCTCGTCAGGGATACGAGGGCGCCGGGTCGGTCCTGGGTAAAGACGAAAACATCGGCCAGCGGTTTGAGGAATCCCTTTCCATCGGCTGGAATGAAGTCCCTTGTCTGCTCGGCCGACTGGAACAGCTCTGCGATGCGTTCGAAGTGTCCATTTTCGAGCAGCAGGATGAGGCTTTCCAGTGCCTTTCTGAAAGATGAGAGCGCTTCGTGGACGTCTGCCTGATTGGCTTGCAGGATGTCCTCCCACATGGGGAAGGGCGAACTGGCGATGCGTGTCATGTCCCGGAAGCCCCCTGCTGCAAGTCTGAGGACTTGAGGGTCCCGGGACCGTGCCTCATCTGCCAGGTTGACCAGAAGTACAGAAAGGAGCTGGGGGACGTGGGATACGTGGGCGGCAATACGATCGTGGGTCTCCGTATCCATTTCCAGTAGCATGGCTCCTGTGGCCTCAAGCAGCGACATGAGCACATGGTAGGAGTCATCCCTGGGCATTTGCTGCCCGGGACAGACAACGTAAGTAGCGTTTTCGTACAGGGCTGCGTCGGCAAACCGGATACCGGACTTTTCGGAGCCCGTCATGGGGTGGCCGCCCAGAAACCGGTGGTGCCCGAGTTCCTGACCAACCTTCACAGCCACGGGTGCCTTCACCGAGCACAGGTCATGAATCCAGGTATCAGCAGGAATGTGTCCTTTCAACTCCTCGATGAGTTGCATCGTGGAGGAGAGGGGGGTTGCAAGGATGATGAGGTCGGCTCCGTCAACGGCCGCGTACAACGAAGGCGCTGCTTCATCAATTGCACCTCGCTGGAGCGCTGATTCCAGGGTGCCTGGGGCGTCCCAGCCCGCTATGTGCAGGTCGGGCCGGGCCATCTTGAGGGCAAGACCCAGCGAGCCGCCCATGAGGCCGCAGCCGATGATCGTTATGGAGCGCATGGCAGAGGATGAAGGACCCGGGAGAAGAGTTGAAAGGTAATCAACGAAACGGAGTGGTGAGCACAGGTCTCTCCCGTCAGAATCAGAAACATGATGGAAAACACGTCAAGTTCCACGAGTGGTCGCCAATCCACTTCCCGGTGGGTTCGTGCGTGGGTATCTTCGGCCATACCGTGCAAGGAAGCATGAAACGATAGCAGGAGCCGTCTGGATCAGGGATCCTGACCGGACGTCCCGGGTCCAAGCCACAACCATCCACCATTCCCGAACCGAGTGCATGTCTAAGCCATTCTTCAATCCGGACGACGCGTTCCAGTTTGAATCCCTGCTGGGAGAGGAAGAGCGTCTGATCATGGAAACGGCGCGTGAGTACGCCCAGACCCAGTTGGAACCGCGCGCCATGGAGGGCAATCAGGAGGGTATCTTCCATCAGGAGATACCGAAGGAGCTTGGTGAGCTCGGCTTGCTTGGCGCTACCATCCCTGAGGAATACGGTGGGGTAGGTGCATCCTACACGGCCTACGGTCTGATTGCACGTGAGCTCGAGCGCGTCGATTCGGGATACCGTTCTTTCGCATCCGTGCAGTCCTCCCTGGTCATGTATCCGATCATGGACTTCGGCACGGAAGAGATGCGCAGGAAGTATCTCCCGAAGCTGGCCACAGCCGAGTGGATTGGGTGCTTCGGTCTTACGGAACCTGATCATGGCTCAGACCCGGGCTCCATGGTCACGACAGCAACGCGGGGCGACGGGGGATTCATCTTGAATGGTGCCAAGATGTGGATCACCAACTCGCCGGTCGCGGATGTCTTTGTGGTGTGGGCCAAGTTGAAGGAGCATGCGGGAGATAGTGGCGTGATCCGAGGTTTTGTCCTGGAAAAGGGAATGGAAGGCCTCTCGGCACCCGTTACGCACAACAAGATGTCGTTGCGGGCTTCTCACACGGGGGAGATTGTCATGGACAACGTCTTCGTACCCGAGGAAAACATGTTTCCAGAGGTGAAAGGCCTGAAAGGACCTTTTTCATGCCTGAACAACGCCCGCTACGGCATTGTCTGGGGCACGCTGGGAGCCGCCGAGAACTGCTACACACGTGCCCGGCAGTATGTCATGGAACGCAAACAGTTCGGATATCCGCTCGGCGCCATGCAACTGGTTCAGACAAAGCTGGCGAACATGGTGACGGATATTACCCAGATGCAGCTTCTGGCCTGGCGCCTGGGGCATCTCAAGGATGCCGGTCAGTCACATCCTTCCATGATTTCGCTGGCCAAACGCAATAACTGCGGTACAGCGCTGGACATTGCCCGTGTCGCACGGGACATGATGGGTGGCAACGGTATTACGGGAGAATATCGGGTCATCCATCACCTGGTCAATCTGGAAAGTGTCAACACGTACGAGGGTACCTACGACATTCACGGCCTCATTCTGGGACGCGAGCTTACCGGAATCCAATCGTTCACCCCACGGGGCAATGATCTGTAGGTTCTGACGCCCCGGCAACGACCGCATTGCAGGGAATGGCACGCTGGATGTAACCCGAGACCAACTGGGCGCGTAAACGAAGTGATCCAGCACCCCGCAACCATCCCCCCGGCCTGATGAGTTTTGCAATCGTTGCCATGATTCTTGGCTTCACCCTGATTGTGGTGAAGATGGGGCTAGACTATTCCAGAGCGCGATTGGAAGCATTGCCCGAGGCGCCTCCGGATGCTACGCTGCTTGTGTCCGAACTCGAGGAAATGATTTCAGGTGCGATAGCAGAGGCAGTTCGACCCCTTGAGCACCGCATAGAGGAACTGGAGACCTTGCGGTTGCCGTCTGCGTCTTCGGATGGCCCTGCGCAAACGCTCGGAAATACAGAGGACCATTCGCAATCCGCGGGATCGTGATCTGGGTTGTATGTTGGGTACTCCGATGGCTGGAGATTCCGATCCTGTGCGTTCACTGATGTATGTGCACGCTACCTCAGGTGAGTCCGAACCGAACCCACGACATCGCCATGCCTGAAGAAATTTTCGTCCTGCTCCTGATGCTCATCCTGAGCATGTTCGGTGTGACCGTTACATCCATGATCCTGCGTCATCGGCGTAAGCTTCGCGCCGGGACCCAATCATCCGGGACCAGTATGACCACCTCCGAGCTGGAGCGGATCATGCGTCATGCAGTCCAGGAGGCAACCTTGCCTCTTGCGGCCAAGATCGAGGGCCTCGAAATGGAGCTTTCCCATCTAGGCACCGTTCGTGGGCATCTTGGTGCACCAGAGGCCTCTCGTCAGGCACTGACCAATGCGGAGAGGCCATCAGAATCGGAGTCCATGACGACCACAGCCACTTACCGGACGTAACGTGGAAGGTCTCATCCTACGATCCACGGGCAGTCGGCATGAGGTGCTGACCGAGGATGGTGTCATCTCGTGCACCATCAGAGGCAAGTTTCGGCTGCAGGAAGAGGACGCTACCAATCCGGTGGTTATCGGTGACCGGGTGGTCATTCAGACCAATCTGGATGGCAGTGGGGTAATCATTGAAAGGCTTGAACGACATGGCAAGCTCAGTCGTCGGGCTGCCGGCAGGAAAGTGGGCCGTGAGCACGTCATCATCGCCAATCTGGATATGGCTTGGGTCGTTCAGAGCGTCCGAAAGCCGCGAATGAATCCGGGTTTCATCGATCGTTTTCTGGTGATGGCTGAATATCGCGGCATTGCGGCAGGCATCGTCCTGAACAAAATGGACCTGATGGATGAGCGAGCCGAGGAGTACATTGGCTTTTTCGTTGAGCTCTATTCCGGATTGGGCTATCCGATGATGTTCACCTCGGTGGAGAGGGAGGAGGGTATTGAGGACCTTCGCTCGGCCATGCAAACAGGTATCCACGTACTGGTCGGTCCTTCGGGTGTAGGAAAATCGTCGTTGCTCAATGCCCTCAGACCGAATCTGGCCCTCCGCACCGGGGGCATCAGTGAGGCAACGCAGAAGGGAAAACATACCACCACGTATGCCGAGCTCCTGCCCATCGGGGACCTACGCCTTGATGGTGGATTCATCGGAGATACGCCGGGCCTCAGGGAGTTTGGCCTGGTGGACATCGAAGCCGGCGAGCTGTCCCATTACTTCGTGGAATTCAGGGACCACCTGGACGACTGCCGTTTCCCGAACTGTACGCACGATCACGAGCCGGGCTGTCGAATCAAAGAGTTGGTGCAGGACGACATACTTGCCGTTGAACGGTATGAGAGCTACATCAACATGCTGCGCTCCATACAGTTGGGCGATCAGGACGTGGGGCGCTGAACAGGCGCTTACGTTCAGGGCGTCACTTCTTTTTTTTCGAGCGGCTGGTCCCCTTTTTCTTCGTCGCTTTGGCGTTCAAAAGTTCAATGGCATCCTGCAGTGTGACGGCTTCCACGGGCTGATTTTTGGGTAGGGATGCGTTGACGCGCTGGTGTTTGACGTACGGACCATAGCGGCCTTCCCAGACTTCTATCATGTCGCCCGATTCGGGATGCTCGCCAATCACCCGGAGTGGCTTGTTGCGCGCCTCTTTTTTGGCAATCAGTTCGAGCGCCCGGTCATAACCGATCCCGAGAATGTCGTCATCCTTGGTCAGCGATGCGAAGACGGAGCCGTGTTGGACGTAGGGACCGAACCGGCCAATATTAGCCTTGATCACTTTGCCGGTATCCGGGTGATTGCCCAGTTCCTTGGGTAATTCCAGCAGCTTGAGTGCCTTGTCGAAATCTACGTCCGCGGCGTCCATGTTCTTGGGCACGGACACCCGCTTCGGTTTGCCCTCCTGTTCGTCGTCACCCAACTGCACATATGAACCGTAGGGGCCTTTCTTGACGAAAACCGGCATTTCATGGGCCGGGTGGATACCCAGGATATCATCGCCACGCTCCTTTTCCTCGATGAACCTGGCAAGATCAGCCTGTTCGATGTCGCCCGGTGCAGCGTCCGGCGGTATGGATGCCACTTTGCGCTCTTCGTCTTCACCGAACTCGACGTACGGACCGTATTTTCCGACCCGAACGACATACGGCATCCACTTCTCGAAGGTAATGCCCGATACTTCCCTTGCGTCGATGGTGTCGAGTCCGGCATCTATAGAAGCTGAAAGTCCGTTCTCTCCGTCGTAGAACGATTTCAGATACGGTGTGGCCTCGATCTTTCCGTCCGCAATGTCATCGAGTACCTGCTCCATGCCGGCCGTGAATCCGGTGTCGACCAGATTACCGAATTGCTGCTCAAGCAGATTGTTCGTGGCAAAGGCTGTGAACGTTGGGATGAGCTGACTGCGGTCACGACGGACGTATCCTCGGCGCACAATCGTGTCAATGATGGAGGCGTAGGTACTCGGCCTCCCGATACCTTCCTGCTCCAGCATACGGATCAACGTGGCATCCGTATAGCGGGCCGGGGGTTTTGTGGCATGGCCGGACGCTTCCAGCGCTTTAAGGTCGACTACATCGCCCTCGTTCAGGGGAGGCAGTGGGTTCTCTGAGTTGTCCAGTGCAGCATCCGGGTCATCTGATCCTTCCACGTAGGCCCGCATGAAGCCGGCGAACTCAATGGTCTGTCCGCTGGCCCGGAACACGGATGCGTCCGTACCCGATCCGGCCTGGATGCGAACCGTAGTCCGCCGGATACTGGCGTCGGCCATCTGTGATGCCATCGTACGCTTCCAGATCATGTCGTACAGGGCCGCTTCGTTACCGGACAGTCTCAGTTCCTCGGCAGTCCGCATTTCCGTACCTGCGGGCCGGATAGCCTCGTGCGCTTCTTGTGCATTACGGACTTTGCCGGTAAAGGTGCGGGGGCCATCGCTCAGGAAGTCATCCCCATAGCGCTTGGAAACGGCTGCCCGGGCTGCTGAGACAGCTTCCTTCGAGAGCGTCGTGGAATCCGTTCGCATGTAGGTAATGAAACCCTGCTCGTAAAGCTTCTGGGCTACGCGCATGGTGTCCCGGGCTGATAATCTCAGCTTCCGGCTGGACTCCTGTTGCAGGGTGGAGGTAATGAATGGCGCTGTTGGCTTGCGGGTCGTGCTCCGGTGCTGGACTTCCGTTACTGTCCAGGCCCCCTTGGGCAAGGTGGATTCGAGTTCGCGCGCACGGGTTTCCTTCAGCACAATGACATCCTTTCCGTCAACCGTTCCCTCGGCCAGACGGCCGGTGTTGTCGTCAAAATCCCGACCCGAGGCCAGGCGCAGCCCAGCGGTGTGGGTCATGACAGCGTCAAACGGGGCGCCCTTCGTGGCCAGATCAGCCTTCAGATCCCAGTATTCTGCCGGTACAAAAAGAATGCGTTCCTTCTCCCGCTGCACCAGAATGCGTACGGCCACACTCTGCACACGTCCTGCCGACAATTTGGGGGCAATCTTCTTCCAGAGCAGGGGGGAGATGGAATACCCTACGAGCCGATCCAGCACGCGCCGCGTCTCCTGCGCTTCGACCAGGTTCTGATCCATCTCGCGCGTGTTCTCAAGCGCCTCGAGAATGGCGGGTTTGGTGATTTCGTGGAAGACCATGCGGCGCACGGGCACCTTCGGGGAGAGTACTTCCAAGAGGTGCCATCCGATCGACTCACCTTCACGATCTTCATCCGTCGCGATAAACAGCTCGTCAGCACCTTTCAGCGCATCCTTGAGCTGCTTGACGACCTTTTTCTTGTCTGTCGGTACGATGTACAGAGGAGAGTAATCCTCTTCCACGTTCACACCGAGTCGGGACCATTTCTGCTTTTTGTACTTCTCTGGGATCTGGGAAGCAGACGGCGGGAGGTCCCTGACGTGTCCCATGCTGGCCTCCACGACATAACTGTCCGGGAGGAATTTGCGGATGGTACGGGCTTTAGTCGGGGATTCGACGACAACGAGTCGCTTCATGGGAATCAGATTCGAGGAAGGATATGCGGCGCAGATCGAGGCGAGCACCGAGGCTGTACTGCGACGGGCCAGCAAGGACCCTCTCACGCATCGCCCGGCGCTGCGTTCCAAGAGGGGCCGGAAGCGCTACCAGTCTTTAATGATTTCTTAGAACGCTGAAGAGGGGGCGAGAGAAGGATCTCCGTATATTCGTTCAGTTTCGCCACAAGCGAAAAGCTGGCCTGGCGAGGCGAGGTGCCCCTTCCGATCGCGACGATTTCGATCGGCACGGTTCAGCGGCACCGACACCATTCCCTTCAACGGATCAATTACACGAGATGGCAGACAATCTGACGAAACTGGTCTACAAGTTCGGTGATGGCATTGCCGAAGGCGACAAGTCCATGAAAGCCCATTTGGGTGGCAAGGGCGCCAACCTGTCCGAGATGAGTTCGATCGGGCTCCCGGTACCTCCCGGGTTCACCATCAACACGGACAGCTGCAAGTACTACAGCGAACACGGTGGCCAATGGCCGCAGAATCTCGACGATCAGGTCCGCGATGGCATTGATCATATCGCCTCCCAGATGGGAGCCGGATTCGGCGATTCGGACAACCCGCTGTTGGTATCGGTTCGATCCGGCGCCGCCGTTTCGATGCCCGGCATGATGGACACCGTCCTCAACCTGGGTCTGAATGATGCAGCCGTGGAAGGTCTTGCCCGCAAGAGTGGCAACGAACGTTTCGCCTACGATGCCTATCGTCGTTTCATCGATATGTTCGGTGACGTGGTCATGGGCGTACACCACGAGTATTTCGAGGAGGCCATCGAGGCGCTCAAGAAAGAACGCGGCGTGGAGAACGATGTCGACCTCTCGGCAGGTGACCTCAAAGTGCTGGTGGACCGCTACAAGGCCATCTACCGTGAGCACACGGGTGCCATGTTCCCCGAAGATCCCTACGAGCAGCTCAAGCTGTCCATCAATGCTGTTTTTGGTTCCTGGGACAGCGATCGTGCCCTCAAGTATCGTACGATCAACAAGATTACCGGTCTTATCGGCACGGCTGTCAACGTGCAGGCCATGGTCTTCGGCAACATGGGTGAGGGCAGTGGAACGGGCGTTTTGTTCACGCGCAACCCCTCCACGGGGGAGAACACGCTCTACGGCGAATTCCTGGTCAATGCCCAGGGCGAGGATGTGGTAGCCGGAATCCGGACGCCCGAGGATCTCTCTCGCATGGCAGATGTGTTTCCTTCGGCCTATGCCCGCCTTGTCGAGGTGACGCAGCAGCTTGAAAAGCACTACCGCAACATGCAGGACATCGAGTTCACCGTCCAGGACGGTAACCTCTTCATCCTGCAAACCCGCAACGGAAAACGGACGGGTGCTGCCGCTGTCAAGATTGCGGTGGACATGGTTGACGAAGGCCTGATTACGACGAAAGAGGCCGTTCGCGACATGGTGGAGCCGGGTCATCTGGACCAGCTCTTGCACCCGGGTTTCGAAAATCCGGATGCGTACAAGAACGACGTCATCGCCACGGGACTTCCAGCCTCTCCGGGAGCGGCTGTCGGGAAGGTCGTTTTCTCCGCTGACGAGGCCGAGGCGCGGCACGCTGCCGGAGAGAAGGTCATTCTCGTCCGTATCGAAACCAGCCCAGAGGATGTGGGCGGCATGAACGCGGCCGAGGGTATCCTGACCAGTCGAGGCGGCATGACGTCGCACGCGGCGGTTGTGGCTCGTGGATGGGGCAAACCGTGCGTGGCGGGTTGTGGCGACGTCGTGATCGATTACAAGGCACAGAAATTCACAGCGGGCGGCACCACGGTCAGCGACGGCGACTGGATTTCCATCAATGGAACGACCGGGGAAGTCATTACGGGTGCGCAGAGCCTCGTAGCCCCGGAATTGACCGGTGATTTTGGCACGTTCATGACCTGGGTCGATACGTTCCGCACCATGAAAGTGCGTACGAACGCCGACGCCCCGGCCGATGCCGCCAAGGCCATCGAGTTCGGCGCCGAGGGTATCGGTCTGTGTCGCACGGAGCACATGTTCTTCGAGGGCGATCGCATTGACAGCGTGCGGGAAATGATCCTTGCATCCGACGAAGCGGCACGCCGCAACGCGCTGGCCAAATTGCTCCCCTACCAGAAGGAGGACTTCCTTGGCATCTTCAAGGCGATGGCGGGCAAGCCGGTGACCGTACGCCTCCTGGATCCACCGCTCCACGAATTCCTCCCGCACGGAGAGGAAGACATGAAGGAGATGGCCGAAAAGATGGGTGTCAGCCTGGATGTGGTCAAGGCCAAAGTGGATGCACTCTCCGAGTTCAACCCGATGCTTGGTCACCGCGGATGTCGCCTCGGCATCACGTATCCGGAAATCACCGAGATGCAGACGCGCGCCATCATTGAGGCAGCGGTGGAACTGTCTGAGGACGGCGTAGCCGTGTATCCCGAGATCATGGTGCCCCTGATCGGTACCGTAGAAGAGTTTGCCAACCAGAAGGCGGTCATCTCGGCGACGGCAGAACTCGTGTTTGCCGAGAAAAGCGCCCGCGTCGATTTCCTCATCGGAACGATGATCGAGATTCCCCGTGCTGCACTTACGGCGGACAAGATTGCAGCGGAAGCCGAGTTCTTCTCGTTTGGAACGAACGACCTTACGCAGATGACCTTCGGTTATTCGCGGGACGATGCGGGCGTATTCCTGCCCGAGTATGTAGGCCGCAAGATCCTTCCAGAGGACCCGTTCCAGTCGCTCGATGTCGATGGCGTTGGTCAGCTCGTCCAGATCGGAACGGAACGCGGACGTACGGCTCGTGAGGGCCTCAAAGTGGGTATCTGTGGCGAGCATGGTGGCGATCCACGCTCGGTGCACTTCTGCTTTGAGGTCGGCATGGACTATGTGTCCTGCTCACCGTTCCGTGTGCCGATAGCCCGTCTAGCTGCAGCGCAGGCTGCGTTGGCGGCCGAGTAAATAGGGGCGTATTCCACGATGCGCTCGACGGGCGGGCGGCCATCAGGCCGCCCGCCCGTCCTATTTTTGTACCCTGGTGCCGATGATCGATGTCGCAGAGCGCTGGCGCTGTAACCTCCGGCTCCAGCATGCGTTGACTCAGGTGTACCCCAATGATATTGGCACCAACCGGACCTGGTCATGGCATCAGAAAATCAGACGAACGATCAAAGGCAGGCATCATCCGGGCATCATCGCTCGAAGGCATACGACGATGCCCGCAGCGGTTTTGACCGCCTGCGCATGGAAGAGAAGGCTGCCTTTCTGCTCGAATCCATCCTGAACACCGTCGCAGACGGTCTCAAAGACGTGTCTGCTCAGGTCTCTGATGCCCTTCGTCATGGATGCAGCAGCAGCGATCCAGATAACGACGCAGCCTCAGAGGAAGAGGTCCACATGGGCGAAGAGCATGAAGGCGAAGCCGGTGACGAGCATGGGGAGCATGTCTGACTCCGACCATCGGCTCGTCGAATTTCGCCGGCTCAATGTTGTTGGCAAGGCCGTATTCCTGGCCGGCAGTGCCTTCAAGACGTTGGGTGCGATGGCCACCTTTGCCGTCGGTACGGCAGGGGTGGTATGGCGTGAGGCTGAGCGGGCACTTCGTGACGAACTCGATGATGGCATCGAGGATGCAAAAGTCATTGACGAGGACCTGCCCTGAGGTCTCCAGTAGGGGCGCTGCTCCGGCAGGCTCTCCTCGAATGCTGAACGGGGTCAGGCCGAGGCCTGCACCGTCGCCGGCAGGATCCCTTTGGCGTGCCTATCCTTTTCAGGAATGGTGAAGTAGCGCACGGGGTTGTTGACCTGTGTCTTTAGTAGCACCTGTTCCACAACGTCATCCATACGAGAGACATAGTGGATGCTGAGGCCTTTCAAGCTGGATTTCTTGATCTCCTCGACATCTTTTCGATTCTTTTCAGGCAAGATGACCTGCTTGATGCCCGCACGCTTGGCCGCGAGAACCTTCTCCTTGATGCCGCCCACGGGCAAGACCATGCCCCGAAGGGTGATTTCGCCGGTCATGGCGATGTTGTGCTTGACCTTTCGCTGCGTGTAGATGGAGATCAGTGCACTCAGCATGGCGACACCTGCCGACGGACCGTCCTTGGGAATGGCTCCAGCCGGGACGTGGATGTGTAGATCCCAGTAGCGGAAGGCATCGGCTGGAATCTCCCAGCGGTCGGCGTTGGCCTTGACGTAGGAAAGGGCAGCCTGTGCGGACTCCTTCATGACGTCCCCCAGCTGCCCTGTCAGGATCATGCGCCCGTTGCCGTGAGAGACGGATGCTTCTATGAACAGAATGTCTCCACCCACGGGTGTCCACGCCAGTCCGGTGGCTACTCCCGGAACGGCCGTGCGCTCGGCTACATCAGAGAAGTACTTGCGCGCCTTGAGGTATGACTCAATTTCCTCAGGTACTACCTTTTCACCCTCGGATTCATCCATCGCCACTTTCTTGGCCACGCCACGCGCTACGGAGCCGATGGTCCGCTCCAGCTGTCGCACCCCAGACTCGCGGGTGTAGCCATCAATAACCAGTTCAAGAGCCGGTTTGGTCAGGCTGAACTGGTCCTTGGTCAGGCCATTGCGCTCAATCTGACGGGGTACCAGGTACTGCTGAGCAATAGCCAGCTTCTCTTCCTGGGTGTAGCCGTTGATCTCGATCATCTCCATGCGGTCGCGCAGGGGAGCCGGGATCTGTTCCAGATAGTTCGCTGTGGCAATGAAAAGGACGTTGGAGAGGTCGTAGTCTGCCTCCAGGTAATGGTCATTGAAAGCGTTGTTCTGCTCAGGGTCCAACACCTCCAGGAGGGCTGATGATGGGTCTCCCCGAAAGTCTGAACCCAGTTTGTCCACCTCGTCGAGCATGAAGACAGGGTTCGCCGTACCGGCCTTCTTCATGCCCTGGATGATGCGACCCGGAAGAGCGCCTACATAGGTCCGGCGATGACCGCGGATCTCGGCCTCATCGCGCACGCCACCGAGGGACATGCGCACAAACTCACGACCCAGGGCGCGTGCAATACTCTTGCCCAGGCTCGTTTTGCCTACGCCCGGAGGGCCATGGAAGCACAGGATAGGTGCTTTCATGTCCCCCTTGAGTTTCAGGACAGCCAGGTATTCCAGGATGCGTTGCTTGACCGATTCGAGACCGTAGTGGTCTTCGTCCAGTACCTTGCCCGCTTTTTTGATGTCGAGCATGTCCTTGGAGTAATCCAGCCAAGGAATATCCAGGATCCAGTCAACGTAGTTGCGGGTGACGGCATAATCGGGCGAGGCGGGATTGGAGCGGCCCAATTTCTGAAGTTCTTTCTCCAGGATGTCCCGTACGTGATCGGGGAGTGATTTCTTGTCCGCCTTCTCACGCAATTCCCGGACTTCGCCTGCATTGCCCTCGCTCTCGCCCAGCTCATCCTGGATGGCTTTCAGTTGTTGGCGAAGCAGGTATTCCCGCTGCTGCTGATCGACATCGGTCTTTACACGCGAGCGGATCTCCTCCGAAAGCTGAAGCACCTGCAGTTCCTGGTTCAGGTGCTCGAGAACCAGCTCTGCACGGTCAATCAGGGGCAGGGTTTCGAGCAGTTGCTGTTTGTCCTCGACCTCAATCTGCAGATTGGAGGCAATGAAGTGGATCAGGAACGTCGGGGATTCGATGTTCTGGATGGCATAGGCGGCTTCGCTGGGGAGGTTGGGTGACAGGTTCACGATCTGGATGGCCAGTTCCTTGATCGAACGGATTCTCGCCTGAACCTCAATATCTTCGTCCCCCATGTCTTCCACGATGGGAGCCACGCGTGCCGTGAAGTAGGGCTCGGTTTCCACGTATTCAGCCACGCGAAAACGTCGCTTGCCCTGGATGACGATGGACTTGCTTCCATCGGGCATCTTGATCAGCTTGAGGATTGTGGCGACGGTCCCGAACTCGTAGAGGTCTTCGGGGGAAGGGTCCTCGGTGTCTGCGCTGCGCTGGGCAACCACGCCGATCATCCGGTCATCTCCAAAGGCATCCTTGACCAATTTCAGGGAGGTGTCCCGACCCACCGTGATGGGCAGAACGACGCCGGGAAAGAGAACCGTGTTGCGAAGCGTGAGAATGGGCAGCGTGTCCGGTACATCGGACCGGCTCATCTCCTTTTCCTCATCTGCCGTTGGCAGAGGTATGCTGTGTTCCAGGTCGTCGTCGAGCAGCAGTACGAGATCTTGATGCATGAGCCGGGTTTTTTTGGATGCACGATTCCTGCACCGCCTCTACCAAAAACCACGCCAAACCGCAGCCCGGTTTGATTTCTGACAATGTGTCTTGTTGGGCTCGGCTATCCGGCAGATCCGTCAGGTCAATTCAGCAATGACAGCCTCCACATCGGCTATCTTGAACGGCTTTGTCAGGACCGCGCTGATCTCAGTCGGATTGACGTCAATGTCAGTATCACCGGTCAGAAGCAGAATGGGCAGTTCTGCATGCCGTTTCCTGATCTGATGGGCCAACTCACGACCTGTCATGCCCGGCATGCCCTGATCGGTAAGCACGAGGTCCCATGACCGGGACCCGAGAAGATCGAGTGCCTCGTGTGCGGAGCCCACAGCGACTGTCGTGTGCCCCCGCAGGTCCAGGAGCCGGGATATGACGTTGCGTACCATCTCCTCATCGTCCACCACCAGGATGGTCCGGGGTGACAGGGAATCGGCGCGAGCGGAGGCCTGCGGCTGGATGGTCGCCGTCGACCGGGTGGCGCGTTGGATCGGGAAACGAAGGGTGAATTGCGTCCCGTTTCCTTCTTTCGATTGGACAGCAATACTGCCGCCATGCTCCCGAACGGTTCCGGCAGCCACGGCAAGCCCCATGCCGTTGCCGGCATCTCCTTTGGTGGAGAACAACGGTTCAAAGACCCTCTTGGCCACTTCGGTCGGCATGCCAATGCCCGTGTCTGCCACCTCTACACCGATCCCTTCGTCATTCACGAAGCTCCTGATACGGATGGCTCCACCATCAGGAAGGGCATGGATGGCATTCAGTATCAGATTCACGAACACATCCCTGAGCTCGCTCCGGGTACCGCGGATGGCGGGAAGATCCATTCGGTCGAAGGTGGTTTCGATATGGATTCCTTGACGCCGGGGTTCATTATACCAGTACGGTCGCGTGAACTGCACGCAGTCCTCGATGAGGGCGTTCAGGTCCAGCGGCTCAAAGGCAGACTGCGCTTCCTGGCGGATGTAGCGTTGGATGCGTCCGATCAGGTCGGCACCCGATGCTGCGGCAGATTCGATCGTATCCAGATGAGCAGCCTGCGATGCACTCGGTGGAGATTCCAGACGCCAGAGTTCAAGGTGCCCCAGAATTCCCGAGAGCAGATTGTTGAAGTCGTGGGCCATCCCCATGGTCATGCGTCCCAGGGTTTCCATCCGGTGCCGCTGGGTTTGGTTCTCCGTCCATGTCGTGGGCTCGGCCAGAACTTCGCCTGTCACACTGACTGCTCGGATACGGCCGTCGACCGCGTCGGGGACAGGCACGAAATGGAGGAGGACAGGCGTGGGAATATCCCGTTGACGCGATGGGACCATGAAGAGCGCATGGGTGACCAGGGAGCCCCCCAAAGCCTCCTTCTGGTTCGTGGCTGCCAGTTCCTGATCTTCGGTTGAAAGGGTATCCCAGAGTCCATCGCCATCGCCCAGAAGGTGAATCCACGCCAGATTACGCGAAAGGACCAGGCCATCCGATGAGACCGTGGCAACGAGCAGATCAGGATCCAGGGAAGGCAGGGTTTCCATACCGGCGATGAGTGGAACGTGAAGGCCGTGGTCACAGCCCAATTGGCTGATTCGGAGGGCGCAGGACCCGCCCCATCCCCGGGAAAGCATGGCAGACCTCTGCCTACGATGCCGTATGTTGCCCGGGCAGGCGCAGGTGTCCTGCAGGTGGGCAATATACTCAGCGCGCAGTACTGCGACTGCCATGGCCTGCTCAAAAGCCATTCAAGCAAAACGTGAAAGACCCTGTCATGTGGCTTCATTCGATTGTCGATGCTATCGGGAATACGCCCCTCATAAAACTGAACAGTATCGCCTCTGACTACCCCTGCACGGTGTTGGCCAAGGTGGAGTATTTCAACCCCGGCGGCTCCGTGAAGGACCGTATCGGACTGGCCATGATTGAGGCCGCCGAAGCGTCGGGAGAGCTGAAACCGGGAGGTACCATCGTGGAAGGCACCAGCGGTAATACTGGTGCCGGGATAGCGCTGGCAGCCATCAAAAAGGGGTATCGCTGCGTCTTCGTGACAACAGACAAGCAGAGTCCCGAGAAGGCGGATGTACTACGGGCGCTGGGCGCCAAGGTACTGGTCTGTCCCACGAATGTGGCACCCGATGATCCGCGATCCTACTACAGCGTTTCCCGCCGCCTGGCGGAAGAAACACCGGGGGCAGTGTACTTGAATCAGTACGATAATCCCGCCAATGCCCAGGCCCACTACGAAACCACCGGCCCTGAATTATGGCAGCAGACCGAGGGCCGGATATCCCATTATATTGCTTCGGCCGGGACGGGAGGTACACTCTCTGGCGCAGCGCGCTACCTGAAGGAGCAAAATCCGGAGATTCGGGTGATCGGGGTGGACACCTACGGTTCGGTCTACCACAAGTATTACTTCACGCGAACCTTCGATGAGTCCGAAATCTATCCCTATCTGACCGAGGGAGCGGGGGAAGATATCCTGGCTGGGAATATGGACTTCGATATTGTCGACGATTTCGTGCGCTCCACAGATCGGGAGAATATGCTCATGACGCGCCGCCTGGCACGGGAAGAGGGCTTGTTTGTCGGGCAATCCTGTGGGTTAGCGGTCAGCGGAGCACTCAAGTGGCTTGAAACGCACCGGGATCAGGTGACGGCCGACGATGTCGTGGTTGTCCTCCTACCGGACAGCGGATTCCGGTACCTGTCCAAGACGTACAATGACACCTGGATGCGCAGCCACGGATTCCTCGAGGAAGAACAGGAGATACTGGCAGGCGATGTCGCGTCGGCCGGTAAGGATGCCGTCATTGCCGTCCGCCCGCAGGATACACTGCAGATGGCCATTGACCGCATGGTCGAAAACTCGGTGTCCCAGTTGCCGGTCATGGATGGATCCGAGGTTGTGGGCAGCCTCACGGAATCCGTCGTACTGAACCGTCTCATTGATGAACCAGGCGCCAAGGACCACGCGGTTTCAGACAATATGGGCCCGGCGCTTCCGGTTGTGGACCACAACATCCCGGTTCGCGGCCTTACGAACTATTTACGCGATGCTCCGGGAGCCGTCCTGGTACGTGACGAAAAAGGGATCCTGAGGATCATTACCAAGAGTGATCTTATTGAAGCCCTGGCTTCGAAAAACCACTGAAACCCTACAGGCTGGAACATGAGTGAAAAAAAAGACGACCAACGCCCCGCAGGTCCCCAGTTGAATATTGAGTTGAACGAGGACATTGCGGAGGGTACGTACTCCAATCTCGTCATGCTTGCCCATTCGGCAGAGGAGTTCATCCTGGATTTCATTCGGGTCATGCCGGGCGTTCCAAAGGCACGTGTCAAGAGCCGCATCATCGTCTCCCCGCCGCATGCCAAGCGGCTGCTGCGTGCACTCGCAGACAACATCGACCGCTTCGAGCAGGCACACGGGGAAATCGAGGATGCCCCGCAACAGGGCCCTGCAGTGCATTTCGGGATGCCCGGTGGCGAAGCGTGAAAAAGGTCAAGGCGTCATCGGCACCATGATCATAGTCCGGTCCCGCTCAGGCTCTTGTTCGCCATAACAGCCACAGGGCCACAGCCGTGAAGCCGAGATGGGGTAACCATGCCGTGACTACCGGTGAAAGAGCACCGGCGTACCCGAAGGGCTCGGTCAATTTCATGGCTGCCAGGTACGTAAAGGCCACAAACAAGCCTATACCCAATTGTGCTGCGTGACCACCCCGCCGTCGCACACTGGCCAGGGGCACCGCAAGAAGGACCAGAATAAGATTGGACAGGGGGTAGGCGAACTTGGCGTTATAGGCCACCAGGGAGGGAGCCGTCCGGTTGGCTGCCGTTCGGCGCAGCGTTGACAGATAGTTGCGTGCCTCCGGAATGGTCATGGCCTCAACATCTCCTTCCACCCTTGCCAGGTCCCGGGGTTGCAGGGCGAGGGATGTATCCATTCGGGCCAGTTCAAGTCGTTGTCCGAATCCATGGGTGTCAAAGTACTGGACGGTCGGTGCCATGAGCGTCCAGACATTCAGTGAATCATTCCAGACCATCCTGTCGGCATCAATGCGCTGCACCAGGGTGCCCTCATCCGAAAATTGCTGCAGGGTGACACTGGTTGCCGTCCGTGATCGGCGCTCATAGTAGGAGACGGAAAGGATACTGTTGGGTGCATTCTGGCGGTGGATGTTTGCGTACTCGGCACGGCTCGAAGCATCCTTGGTATAGTCCTGCTCGAAGGCCAGGCGAACCCGGTTTGTTTGCGGTACGATCCAACCATTGAACCCGAACATGAGCAAGGATAGGACGAGTCCCACCAGCGCAAATGGCAGCATCAGCCGTTTAAGGGAGACACCGGCTGCCTGCAGGGAAGCGACTTCCAGACGCTGGCTGATCTGGGAGGTCAGGAAAATGGCCGAGATGAAGAGCGCCAGGGGGGAAGTCAGCTTGATGATCTCCGGAATGTAATTGGGGTAGTAGACCTGGAACACATCCCGCATCGTGGCACCCCGATCCATGAAATCGTCCACGTATTCCACGTAGTGCAGAACGACGAAAAAGACGATCAGGCCGCCGGTCAGAAACAGATAGCCGGCCAGCAGTCGTCGGATGATATGGAGGTCGTATGTCACTGCGGAAGCGTCGGTCTGAAAAGGCTCTGTGGGTCTGTCCGGAGAGGCTGAAAAGAAACGGCGAAAAAGTCCCGACCCGGCGGTGCCGTCAGGAAAGAGCGCTTTCCGCTGTGTAGTTTACTCTCTCCAATCTACGCAAAACCCGAGCCATGAAAGTCCACGAGTACCAGGCGAAAGACATTCTTGCTTCCTACGGCGTTGCCGTCCAGGAAGGCATCGTAGCCACGACGACCGACGAGGCAGTATCCGCAGCTCAGAAGCTGCAAGCAGATCACGGTAGCACTCTCTTCGTCGTCAAGGCGCAGATCCACGCTGGTGGTCGCGGAAAGGGCGGCGGTGTCAAGCTGGCCAAATCCCTCGATGAGGTGCGTGAAAAAGCAGATGCCATCCTGGGTATGATGCTCAAAACGCCACAGACCGGTCCTGAAGGACAGGAAGTACGCTCGGTTCTGATAGCAGACGCTGTGGATATTGCCAAGGAATACTACCTGGGCATCACCCTCGACCGAGGCCGGAACCAGACGGTCATCATGGCCTCCACGGAGGGCGGTGTGGAGATTGAGAAGGTCGCTGAGGAGACACCGGAAAAGATCCTCAAGGAGTGGGTGGATCCGCTCATCGGGTTGCAAGGATTCCAGGCCCGTCGCCTGGCCTTTGGTCTTGGCTTCGAGGGTAAGGCATTCAAACAGGCCGTCGGCTTCATCATGAAGCTTCACGAGGCGTACGAAGCCAGTGACTGCTCGATCGCTGAAATCAACCCGCTCACGCTTACGGATCAGGGCGATGTGTTGGCGGTCGATGCCAAGATCAATATTGACGACAACGCCCTCTATCGCCATAAGGAGTTGGCCGCCTTGCGCGACGTCCATGAAGAGGACCCTTTCGAACTCGAGGCGGGAGAGCACGGTCTGAACTATGTCAAGCTCGACGGTAACGTGGGCTGCATGGTCAATGGTGCCGGGCTAGCCATGGCTACCATGGACATTATCAAACTGGCCGGCGGCGAACCGGCCAACTTCCTCGACGTCGGTGGTGGTGCCAATCCCGACACGGTGGCTGCAGGCTTTCGCATCATCCTCAAGGATCCGGAGGTCAAGGCCATTCTGGTCAACATCTTCGGAGGAATCGTCCGCTGTGATCGCGTTGCGAACGGCGTTGTGGAAGCAGCCAAGCGGGTAGACATCAACCTGCCGCTTATCGTTCGCCTCCAGGGCACGAATGCGGCCGAAGGCAAGGCCATTCTTGACGAGAGTGGACTCGAGGTCCAGACGGCCATCCTGTTCCAGGAAGCGGCCGACAAGGTACAGTCTGCGCTGGGCGCCTGATCCGGTCGGCGTTGTCTGACGAGGCACATACGACGGTCACGAAGTCATACTCTTCGGCCAAGGGCGTGCGTCTTGAGGGCGTTTCCCGAAGTTTTGGGTCCCTCAAGGCGGTGGATGCCATTGACCTGGATGTGCCCGCGGGATCCTTCTTTTCGTTGCTTGGCCCGAGCGGATGCGGCAAATCCACTACGCTCAGGATCATTTCGGGCTTCGAGACGCCGGATACGGGTCGCGTTATCATCGGCGAGGAGGACGTGACCGGTATGCAGGCCCGGCGTCGTCCGACAGCCATGGTGTTCCAGAACTATGCCCTGTTTCCCCACATGACGGTAGGGGAGAACGTTGCCTATGGACTGAAGGTCAGGAAATGGAGTTCAGCGGCTGTCAGGGAGCGCGTGGCGGATGCCCTCCGCAGGGTGGATCTCTCGGAGTTTACGGATACCCCCGTCACGTCCCTGTCTGGAGGCCAGCAGCAGCGTACGGCCTTGGCGCGCGCCGTGGCCATTGAGCCCTCTGTCATCCTCTTCGATGAGCCGCTTTCAAACCTGGATGTAGCACTGCGCCATCAAACGCGAGCCGAGCTGAAGGCTCTGCAACACCGCTTGGGGCTGACGAGTGTCTACGTGACGCATGATCAGGAGGAGGCCATGGCGCTCTCGGATCGTATTGCTGTCATGCGCTTTGGCAGGATCATACAGGTTGGTACGCCACGACGTCTTTACCAGGAGCCTGAAACAGCATTCGTAGCCTCTTTCCTGGGTGGAAGCAATATTGTGGATGAGCCTTCCGTGGCCCACCGGTTAACCGGCCAAACGCTGTCACAGGGTCGTGTTTTGGCTGTTCGTCCCGAGCATGTACGCGTTGGGGTGGCCGGTGGAGAGCCGGCTGCTGTCCTGTCCCGCCAGTACCTGGGTTCGCACGCGATGGTTGCGATGGAGGTGAAGGGCCAGATCCTCCAGGCGCGGATTCCGGGTGATCAGGAGCTTTCAGAGCGCACTACGCTTGGCGTGGACGCCTTCCGGTCTGTATCGGACGATCGGTAGGGTTCCAGATAACCCGGTGGCACGGGGCGCATCCCCGAGGCGGTTCAAAAAAGCGTGCCGAAGCGGTCGCGAACATCGGATTTGGGCTGACGAATACGGAGCAAATCCCTCAGATGTCCGCTTTTGACGTGCAAGTCAAAGCCCCAGGACTGGTAGAGTCCAAAGGGAACCCAATTGAAAGCCATCTGCCAACAGTCGAAATCGCGCGCCATACTGATATTGGTAGTCGCCATCTGCTTACGCTCGAAATCATAGCCGGTCCGTGAGGCAATCTTCCAATTCGGTGTCAGACTGAAGTCGAATGAGGCATTGAGGATGGCCCGTCTGATGGTGGCCGGCCCCGGTTTTGTCACCCCATAGGAGAAATCCATGTTCAATGACCAGGGGATGGAGAAATCGGCTCCGGCAGTGGCATAGTT
>JAFMNH010000108.1 GCA_017859335.1 Rhodothermales bacterium
ACGACGCCCGGGGGGATGACCACGATGACTGCGTTGCCTTCACCAACACTCAATTCCTGGCGGGCGCCGAACGTTGTAGAATCGGGTCGGGCGTCCCACATCACCACACGATAGACACCGTGGAAGAACGCGAACCGGTCGGTTTGCTGCTCATGTTCGTGGGGGCCCCGGGCAACACCGGGACGTGTCGAGGAGAGGTAGCCCATGGCGGGATAATCAGGCGCAGCCACCTCGTCCTGTCGGAAGAGTTCGGCGAGCCAGCCGCGTTGATCAGAGAACACCTTGAAGGGCTCAACGGTCACACCGTCAATGGCTCCTTCGGTCCATGTTGTGGGCATGTTCATTCGTCGGCCACTCCCGGGAGCTCCTCGTAGACGAGGTCCCGCGCCAGACGGTTGGCTTCCTCCAGTCCTTCAAACGTACCCGCATCGCCCCACCAGCTCGTGAGCACACCATGACTGAGCGTGCCTTGCTCCGCATACCGGTTGCTGACATCCGAGATTTCAAGCTCGCCACGCTGAGAGGGCGTCAGCGTCCGAATGTAGTCGAACACGGAGGGGGTGTAGAAATAGATGCCGATGACAGAGTAGGTAGAGGGTGGATGGGAAGGCTTTTCGATGACCCGCACGATACGATCCCCGTCAAACTCTGGCACGCCGTAGCGTTCGGGGTCGTGTACGTTCTTCAGCAGGACGCGGGCACCGTCGGTATCAGCGGCCTGCGCCCGGAAGGCGTCCACTTCGCCTGCGATATCCTCGCCGAGGATATTGTCTCCAAGGACCACCACGAAGGGGCCCTCGCCCACAAAGGACTCACAAAGCCCCAGTGCCTGGGCAATACCGCCCGGCTCGTCCTGAACGCGGTATGTCAGATCAATGCCGAGGCGCGAGCCGCTGCCCAGCAGGTTGACCACGTCTCCCATGTGCTCGGGGCTGGTCACGAGACAGATATCCGTAACGCCTGCCCGGCGCAGCCTGAGCAGCGGGTGGTAGATCATCGGATAGCGACCCACCGGTAGCAGGTGCTTGTTGGTCACCCGCGTGAGCGGGTAGAGGCGGCTACCGGTGCCGCCAGCCAGTACGACTCCTTTCATACGGTGATGAATCGTGTGTCCATGGGGAAAAAGAACAACATACGACGCACGGAATCGGACCTCAGTTCATTCCGCGTGAACCGTATTGCGACGAGTAATAGTCCCGATAGGCACCATCGAGGACCGCATCCATCCATGGCACGTTGTCCAGATACCAGGCTACCGTTCTGCGGATACCAGCGTTCAGGTCATGTTCCGGTTTCCAACCGAGTTGATCCTCAATGGGCGAACTGTCCAGTGCGTAACGAAAATCGTGGCCGGGACGGTCCGCAACAAATCGGATGAGTGCGCGGCTGCTACCCGCGTGCTTTCCTGTAACGCGATCCACCTCATCAAGAAGCAAGTGGACCAGGTCCAGGTTGTTTATTTCCTGATCGGCACCGATCAGCCACGTCGATCCCTCCTCGGCCCGGCGGAGCACGATATCAAGCGCCTTGACGTGATCCTCCACGTACAGCCAATCCCGAACGTTCTGACCATTACCGTACACCGGAATCGGTTCGCCCTTCATGGCGTTGCGTATGACCAGCGGGATGAGCTTCTCCGGAAACTGGTAGGGCCCGTAATTATTGGATGTGTTCGTAATCACGTAGGGCAGATGGTACGTGGTACCGAAAGCACGGACCAGGTGGTCGGCCGAGGCCTTTGAGGCGGCATACGGGGACCGGGGGGCGTAGGGCGTTTCGGCCGTAAAAACGCCCTCGGGCCCGAGCGATCCGAACACTTCGTCAGTCGAGATGTGGTGGAAGCGCCGGGGCGTACCCGCACCATCCCATGCTGTCCGCGCTGCCTGCAAGAGCACAAGGGTGCCATGTACGTTCGTTGTGACGAAGGCTGTCGGATCAAGAATACTTCGATCCACATGGGACTCGGCGGCGAAATGCACGACAGCCTCGAAGGCATTTTCGGCGAACAGGCGAGCCAGCAGTTCGGCATCGTTGATATCCCCGTGGATAAAACGGTAATTCGGGGCGTCCTCGACCGATGCCAGATTCGCCAGATTACCGGCATACGTCAGGGCATCCAGGTTTACATAGAGCGTCTCAGGCCAAGCGCGCACAACGTGCAGCAGATAATTGGAGCCGATGAATCCGGCTCCGCCAGTAACGAGTACGGACGTGGGCGTGAACGACATGGGCAGGCAGGGGCAGGTCGAATGGTGCAGGCGCAAGGACAGATGCCAAAGCGGTCCTGGGGCTGTCATCTCCAGTAGCCGAGAGATAGCGAACCGTGTAAGGTCCAGGTCGTTCAGTGTTCCACACGCGCCCATTCCAACCGTCCGATATTACCGGTTCATCATGCCCGACGCATCCCTGGGTACCCATTCTGGTTCGCCTACTGAGAAAACGCTGTATCTGATGGATGCGATGGCCCTGGCCTATCGTGCTCATTTCATTTTCATTTCCCGGCCCCTGATCAATTCGAAGGGGTTCAACACGAGCGCCACGTATGGCTTCACCTCGGCGCTCATCAAGTTGATTGAGGACCACAGCATCGACCACATGGCGGTCGTGTTCGATGTGATGGGAGAGGGCGGCACCTTCCGGGATGAACTCTACGATGACTACAAAGCGCATCGGGATCCGCCACCTGAGGAACTGATCGCCAACCTGCCGCAGATCAAGCGGGTCGTTGAGGCCATGGATATCCCCGTGGTGGAGGTCGAGGGAGTCGAGGCCGATGATGTCATCGGAACGCTGGCCCGGCGGGCAGCGGACGAGGGTGTGGACACGGTCATCGTGTCCCCCGACAAGGACTTCATGCAGCTCATCGATCCGCACATTTCACAGTTCAGACCGGCCTATCGGGGAGAGTCATTCGATCCCATAACAGTCGCGTCATTCCGTGAGAAGTATGGTCTTGAGCCCATCCAGTTCATCGATGTCCTGGCCCTCATGGGCGATTCGGCCGATAACGTGCCTGGTGTCTCGGGCATCGGTGAAAAGACGGCCATGAAGCTGTTGGCGGAATATGGCTCGGTCGAAAACTTGATCGCACATGCAGACGAATTGCCTGGTAAACGGGCTCGGGAAGGCATGCAGAACGAGGCGGACATGGCGCTGCTGTCAAAAAAACTTGTCACCATCAAAACCGACGTCCCGCTTGATCTGGGTTGGGATGACTTTTTGTGCAAAGCGCCTGATCTCAAGCAGATCCGCACGCTGTTTGACGATCTGGAATTCAGTGGCCTGTATCATCGCGTGCATCGGGTTCTTTCGCCCAAGGCGGCGGCCAATGGCGGAGTACCGGAGCCCGAGGGTATACAAGGAGGGCTTTTTGAGGAAGAGGATGCCCTCCGCTCCTATGATGCGGAACGCACGGATTACCGCATGCTTGCCAACGTGGACGAGGTGTACGCTGCGGTCGAGTCGATGACGGGCCGCTTCCCGCTCTCCTTTGATACAGAAACAACGTCCACCGATCCCATGATGGCATCGCTTGTGGGCATGTCATTTGCGGTCGAGGCCGATAAGGCCGTCTACATTCCGACCCCTCTGCCTGATGGCACGTCCACCGAACAGGTGCTGCGTCTCGTCGCTCCGCTTCTCGAAGCAGATGGTGAAAAAGTCGGACAAAACGTGAAATACGACTGGCTCGTCATGGCCCGGCATGGAATTCGGGTTGCGGGTCCCTTTTTCGACACCATGGTGGCGCATTACCTGATTGCGCCTGAAGAACCGCACGGGCTCGACGCCCTGGCTCGAAGGGAGCTGGGTTACCAGACCATCCCCATTTCCTCCTTGATCGGCAAGGGCAAGGAGGCCAAATCCATGAGGGAGGTTCCTCCGGTTGACGTGGCGCCGTATGCCTGTGAGGATGCGGATATCACGTTGCAGTTGTCGGCTGCCCTGCGCAGTCAACTTGAGGGTGCCGGGGTAAAGCAGCTGGCGCATGATCTGGAATTCCCGCTCGTACCGGTACTCTCGCGCATGGAATTGGCCGGGATCAAGCTGGATGAAGCAGCACTGAAAGAGCTGTCTGTCCAGACTGCAGAGGACCTGGTTGAACTGGAATCGCAGATATTCGAGAGGGCCGGGGAGGAATTCAATATTGGGTCCCCGGCACAGATCGGAACCATCCTGTTCGACAAGCTGGGTCTTCCCGTGATATCAAAGACGTCCACAGGAAAGCCATCGACCAAGGAGAGTGTGCTGACGGAATTGGCTGCAGAACATGATCTTCCTGGTTTGATCCTGGATTGGCGCGAATTGGCCAAGCTCAAGTCCACTTACATCGACGCGCTCGGAGAACTGGTTCATCCCGAGACCGGACGTATCCATACATCCTATTCGCAGACAACGGCGGCCACGGGCCGTCTCTCAAGTTCAAAGCCCAACCTGCAGAACATTCCCATACGGACGGCCCGTGGCCGCGAAATCCGGCGCGCGTTCATCGCCCCGCAAGACCATGTGCTGCTCTCAGCGGACTACGCACAGATCGAACTACGGATTCTGGCGTCCTTGGCGGGAGATGAGGCCATGAAACAAGCCTATATCGATGGCGAGGATATCCACACTCGTACGGCCGCCCGTGTCTTTGGCGTCAGACCGGAGGAGGTCACCCGCGAACAGCGTACCAAGGCCAAGGAGGTCAACTATGGCATTCCCTACGGAATTTCTGCCTTTGGTCTTGCGGCCAGGCTTAGATGCTCGCGTGGCGAGGCCCAGGAATTGATCGACACGTACAACCGGGGCTTCCCTGCTGTCGCGTCCTTCTTGGTGGAGCAGGTTGAAAAGGCTCGGGAACAGGGCTATGCAGAAACGCTGCTTGGCCGCCGAAGGTATCTGCCGGACATCAATGCCCGTAATCGTAATGTGCGCTCAGCGGCCGAGCGGGTTGCCGTAAATATGCCCATCCAGGGTACACAGGCCGACATGATCAAGCGCGCCATGATATCCGTTGACCGAAAGCTGACCGAGGGAGGGTACGGGACGCGCATGCTCTTGCAGGTTCACGATGAATTGGTTTTGGAGGTGCCTATGGATGAAGTGGAGGCCGTTCGAGCGATGGTCGTCAAGGAAATGTCCGAGGCACTGCCGTTACAGGTCCCCATAGAGGTCTCAACAGGGATAGGATCCAACTGGTTGGAGGCTCACTGATCATGCCCGAATCATCTACATCCACGCCGCTCTTGCCTGACGATTTTCCCGGATTCGAGTGGAAGGAGCGGGAAGGCGGTATCGACTGTTATGAATTGGTTGACAATGGCTTACGCGTATTGCTTTGCCCACAGGGTGAGGCGCGGGTGGCCACAGTGATGGTTACCTACCGCGTCGGTAGCCGCAATGAGCGCCAGGGAGAGACGGGTGCGACGCATTTCCTCGAGCACATGATGTTCAAGGGCACGGAGCGCTTCTCCAAAAAGAGCGGGCGCACCATTTTCAATGTCCTACAGTCGCGTGGGGCTCGTGTCAACGCAACGACATGGAATGATCGGACCAACTACTACGAGCTGCTGCCTGAGGCGCATATCGACCTCGCCCTTGAGATCGAAGCGGATCGCATGCGAAATCTAACGCTTGACCCGGAAGAGGTGGAATCCGAACGCACGGTCATCCTGAATGAGTTCGACCGCGGAGAGAATGAGCCCCTGCGAAAGCTGTACCACGCCTTGTGGTCCACTGCATTTGAAGCCCATACCTATCACCATCCGACGATCGGCTGGCGACAGGACATTGAAACCATCACGCCCGATGGGCTGCGAAGCTACTACGATCGGTTCTACTGGCCGCATAATGCCACGCTGTCCGTGATTGGCGGTTTTGATGCAGCGCAGGTCATGGCATCCATTTATCGACATTTCGGTGCCATTCCGAGCGGCACGGCCATTTCTGAACCTGCCCTGCAGGAGCCCCGTCAGCTCGGCGAACGTCGGACGACCATACGTATGAGAGGAGGCATGCCGGCCCTCATTATCGGGTTCAAAGCGCCTTGTGCGCTCGATCCGGCTATCATGCCGCTGCATTTGGTGTCGATGATCCTGAGCCATGGCCGAACCAGCCGATTGCATCGCAAGCTGGTCGACGGCGGTGCCTGTACGTCTGTTTCCGCCAGTGTATCCGCCTTCCGGGATCCCGGACTGTTCACCGTCATGGCCCTCCTGACGGCGGGGGCTGATCCGGATCAGGTGGAAAAAGACATTCTTGACGAACTCCACAGGCTGACGCAGCACCGTGTGGATGAAGATGAACTGAGCCGTGCCTTGGCCACACTGGAGGCAGAGACTCTCTACGCACGGGATGGCTCCTTTTCGATGGCATCGCAACTGAATGAAGCCATTGCGGCGGGAGACTGGAAGTTATTGCCGCGCTTCCTGGAATCGGCCATGGCCGTAACGGCCGAGGCAATCTGCGATGTTGCCAGCCGCACGTTCGTTGCAGATCAGAAAACAACCGCGGTGTATGACCCCATCCAAGAGACGTCCGCCTGACCGATGACCGCTCAGGAGTTCTCGATGTCTTCTACGAGGCGCTCAATGTCTGGCAAATAGTCCTTCAGGGGGAACAGACCGGCATGTCCAGCCAGAATCTGACCCTCCGGCCCCACTACGAAAGTAACGGGCAGCGCATACACGCCGCCGAATCCTTCACCGAGCGCTGCTTTCGGGTCAAGTATCTGGGGATACTGCATCATGAAATCCTCAGCAAAGGGCCGCACGGCGTCGAACCCTTCTTCATCGAGCGAGACGCCCACGAATTGGAACGGACGATCTTTCCATTCCTCCTGTAAGGCTACGAACTCAGGTATTTCGACAATACAGGGACCGCACCACGTTGCCCAGAAGTTGACGATGGACACCTTGCCTTCGAAGTCCGTGTTGGTCAGACGGCCGCCATCCATACGCTCGTGGTCAATGACTGGTATGCTCTCGGGCGTTGGGACGCGCCCCAGCTCTGGCACGTCAGCGAACAGTTCGGTCTGAGCTGGCTCGTTGCATCCGGTCACAATGACTACGGCGACAAGCAGGGCGCGGAAACGAATCATCAAGGCTAGCATCGACTGAAGGAATGTGGGCGGACGAATTTACACGATCCCAGGGTGGATTCCGGTTCCCGACCCGGACCCTATACGGAGTGCGTGAGTAAGCCGCCGCGTTACGTATACCATCCTGTCTGGACCAACGACAAAAGCCATCGTCCATGAAGCCTTATCAGCTCTTCCCAGCCATCTTGCACCAGCCCGAGCATGCCGGGCAACCCACGCATGACGCGCCGACCGGCGCGGAAAACGTGACCTGGGATCTTACACAGCTCTACGCGGACGAAGATGCGCTTGCCGTTGACCTCGAGGGTGCTCTGCAGTCGGCCGATGCCTTTGCAGCGGCTTACCGCGGCAAAGTGGCGGGTATGGATGCGGGCCATCTGGCCAAGGCCATGCATTCGTTGGGAGATCTTCAGGACAGCATCGGCAAGGCATACACCTATGCGTATCTGGACTGGTCCACGGATACATCAGATCCGGCGAGGGGAGCACTGCTACAGCGCGTTCGGGAGGCATATACAGCCATTTCAACCAAACTCCTGTTTTTTGATCTGGAGTGGACCCGCGTCCCGGACGAACAGGCTGCATCGTGTCTGGCCGATGAGCGCCTGGCTTTCTGCCGGCACCATCTGGAGGTAGCCAGGCTTCAAAAGCCCTACCTGCTCACCGAGCCGGAAGAGAAGATCATGATTGAAAAGTCGAATACGGGCCGCTCAGCCTGGAATCGACTCTTTGATGAATCCTTGTCCGACATGCGCTTTGAGGTTGGGGATGAATCCCTGACGCAACAGCAGGTGCTTGCTCGCCTGCATGACAGGGACCGGGCTGTCCGCCGGGATGCGGCTGCTGCCTTCACCAAGGGGCTGAAGGGTAATCTGCGTTCGTTGACGTTCATCTTCAATACCATTCTGGCTGACAAGGCGCTGGACGATCGCCTCAGAGGCTATCCTTCCTGGATCACATCCCGCAATATGTCCAACGAAGTGGCCGATGAGGATGTCGAAGCCTTGATCGAGGCGGTACAGGAAGGCTACGCCCACGTTCAGCGATTCTACAGCATCAAGAAGGGCTTGCTGGGTCTGGAGGAAATGACCGAATATGATCGGTATGCGCCCATCGGAGAAGCTGATCGGCACATCGACTGGGCCACGGCTCGCGAAATGGTGCTCTCGTCCTACTCGGCCTTCCATCCAGAGATGGGCGCGATTACGGAGCGGTTCTTCAACGAAAACTGGATCGATGCAGCCCTGGGTCAGGCCAAGCGGGGTGGCGCCTTCAGCCACGGATGTGTCCCGTCGGCCCACCCGTACATCCTCATGAACTACACGGGTAAGATCCGTGATGTCCAGACCTTGGCCCACGAACTTGGTCACGGAGTACACCAGTTCCTGTCTCGGGAACAGGGGATTTTCCATGCAGACACGCCACTTACAACGGCTGAGACGGCTTCCGTTTTTGGGGAAATGCTCGTGTTCCAGCGGCTGATGGCAGCCGAGTCGGATCCTGAAAACCGGTTGGCCATGCTGATGGGAAAAATCGATGACACTATTGCA
>JAFMNH010000109.1 GCA_017859335.1 Rhodothermales bacterium
CCCAGTTCATTCCCATGACGAAGAAATCCCTGTCATCCACGGTAAGCCTGTAGCCGTCCTGGTCTTGAACGATGCGCACCTCTTCAACAGGCCACTCCGTAGGCGGGGGAGCCGGAGATGTACACGAAAAGGACGCCAACAGCACTAGAGCCGTAAAAAGGCGGAACAGCGGGGCGAAAATAGGACGAAGCATGGTCGGAGCGAATCAGCCATGTAACTGGATTGAGCTGGATGTCAGCTAGTGGTCAACGCTTTCCAAAAGCATTCCATACGCTGGATGTGACCGGTCCTGGCAAAAATGGACTGCGATGAATCCACATCCAGGGTGTGACCGTCGACCTCGGTACGGGAAGTATCAGCGTGGTGCAGAACGACACAGTCGCTGTCTCCGGCGGCATGCACGACTGGTACACCGCACACCGTAAAGCCGAAACCACCGGCAGGAACAGGAATGGTCTGCACGGCACCGTCGAGATCAAAGCAGGTGAATACCGTATCCTCTTTTACACACTCCGAAGGATCGAATCCATCAATACGGAAAACCAGCTGACCATCCCTGATATCCACGCCGACCTCCATGTAGCGTGCCAAGACGTCCTCTTTGACCTGTCCTGTCATTCCTGGCTGTTTGACACCGGCCTTCTCGGGCGTATGGGAATAGGGATCCGATGGGAATGCGCCATAGTCGGCGGGGGACTTTTCAGCACCGATACCTTCACGGATGGCAACCAGATGCTCCTTCAGTTGCTGCACGATGGCATCCGGCTCGCCCTCATCCACAGCCTTTGAGGCAATTTCAGACACGGCCAGTCCCAGCTTGGAGACCATGTGCCAATAGATTGACCCGAGTCCCTCGTAGGCGAAAAATGTACCAGATCGCCCCGTAAACTTGCGATGGTCGAAGACGGACTCGAACAACTGGGCAGCGCTGCTACCGTGCTCGTGTACAAGCGCCCGATAAGGATCCGGGAGTGATGACAGCGCACGCTCAAGGTCAGCTGCATTACGGAACTGACCATTGAAGTGAATCCCATTCTGGCTGTCGCGTTTGACAATTTCCGTATTCCCATCGGCAAGCAGCCTGGACAGCAGCGGGTTCTCCCCGACCTGCTTCTCCTGCAACCGGTTCTTGGTGAGGAAAGAGGGGAGGCGCCTGTCTGGATAAAGCAGATAGCTGTGCTGATCAGCCCGATATAGGGCGCTGTTCCTGAGGGCATCCAAGAGCCGAACGGCTTCCTCGGCCGAGAGCAGACCACTGCTCAGAACAGCCACCTGGCCCTCAAGCATCTCCTGAAGGGTCTCTACGCTCAGCCCATCTGTAGTCCATTGGAGCAGATTATAGGCATGAAAGAGCCCATCGTCCCGCATATTCCTTCGAATGGTGCCTTCCATCAACGCCCTTGCATCGGCAAAGAATGTTACAAGGGTCTCTCTGCTGAGCTTCTCGACGTGCCCGGATGGTCCTGCCGTGTAGAGGGTCTCCCGGTAGGCTGCACCCGAGCGGGAAAGGGCGTCGACCATGGCAGCCCTGGCGCGATCGGAAAAACCAGACTGCAAATCTGACTGGTGGCTGGTTACTATTCCCTGAATGCTCTGCATGAAGTCAGATACCTCATGCGACACAGAGTAGGAGGGAGAGGTGTCTTGACCAATCCATGTTTCCAGGAAGGCGAACCACCGGTGCAAATAACACGTGGTGACCATGGAGAGCCCGTTGCCCACCAGCGCGTTGTTGGCATCATTCCATTCGGGACGCTGCGTATTGAGCCACACACCACCGTCCGGAACGAAGTTGGACAACTTGGCTAGTGACAGGGTCAGAATCTTTTCGATCAACGTGACATGGTGAAGCGTGCCCTGCTGGGTGTGTAGCAGTTTACCATCAGCCCCAATGGACTGCACACGCTCCTCGATGCGCTGTGACAGGTCCCAGTCGAAGTCTATGGTGTCCCTCGGATTGGCCTTGATCGCGTCGTATCCCCGAATTCGATAGGGCACCTCGGCGTGGACAAACACATCCTGTTGAAGCAACTCACGTGACGCTTTTGGATGAAAGCGGGTGTTCCATTCGAGTAGTTTCAGCAGGTAGATGATCTGGTGGTCACACCAGTAGCCGATATTCGACCAAGGATCCTCGGGGTTCGGCTCTTCCCACTCGAGCCCATCCTTCATGATCCGGTATGCGTTGTATCCGTCTGCCGTTGTCGCGTTTACAAACCGGCAGATCATGGCGGGAAGAAACGCGGGGAATGCCATTCCCAAGGCTTCCCAGTTCTGGAAAATATCCCTCCAGTTGCCCTGGTAGTAGATCTTGCTGCTTCCGTCAGGATTTCTGAGGTCGATTGAAAACCTGTTCCACGGACGCGTTGGATCCCCGTGGCGACGACTGAAGGCCAGCGGCAGATACTCAAGGGCCAGGCGTGTCAGGTCGAGATCGTTCCCTGACCTGAGGATGGCGCGAAGACCATCGTGGCTCACCGTCTCGGGCAATGCTTCGAGAACCGGCGCGTGCTGGTCGGCAAGGCGCTTGTTCGACAGGGCGACATGATTCCTGAAATCCCGCGCATCGACGTCATAATTACGCAGGGGGATCCCACCGCGCATGACATTGAAAAGCGTGTTGGAAAAGTGGCGATGTATACGATTGAGATTATTGCCACACTGAAGCCCATCGGATGAGGCAATCAATCGTCTCAACTTCTGCTCTCCAGCCTGAATATCTGCATCCACGGCAGCTGACACATCCACGTCGCTTGAAAGCCACGCGGCTAAATCAGTTACATCCGCCTGATCCAAGGATACCTCTGCCACGTGACGCCAATGGTCTGTGCTATCTGCGGCCAGCGTCATCGTTCTATTGACCAGAAAGGCTCCCGCACGACCACGCACTGTGTTTTCTGGAACCAGGGGCCTCCCGCACAAAAATCCATCAACCTGCGACGAGGAGAGCAGAATGGTATCCGGCGTGAAGCCCGTGTGCCAAACCACTGTTGAGCGAAGACCCTCGCTAGGCTCGGCTCTATCCGTGGGAATGGAGCTCAAGTAAAAAACTCCCAAGGGAGTTCCTTCGATGAGTTCACTCTTCTTGTAGGCATTACCAAGATTGCTGTATCGCATCCAGAAATCACTTCCTACGCCTGGCGGGAGTAGGTTTTGCAGACCATCCACCATGGAAAGACGGACCGCTGCGTTACCATGGTTTATCAACCAGCAGTCCCGGACAAATCCATACTTCGGGCTGAACGTCCAGCGATAGCGAAAGGTCAGCTCCCACTCAGGATGCCGTTCCTCGAAGACTACCTTATTCCCCATGGGGGACTTATAGACCGATCGCTCCGCAGCCAGGCACACCCCGGGATTATCCACGAAAGGGGACCAGGTCTGGCCTGAGAAGGGGCCCGCCTCCATGCGTATATGGGTCGTTGGACCTGTGTGGGTCCGCATGGCTGAAATCTGGTCATCCGCCAGATACGGAAAAATGGCGCCATCCGGGTTCGATCGCCCTGTTGAGAGAGCCCCAGCACTGGAGACAAACATCCAGTGGTCGTCGGACCCGACAATGGACATGAAAAACTCGGGCATCAACTGACTGTTCTCAATCTCGAAATACGTCTCGCCCAACAGCGATACATATTCTCCGCGAACCGCGTTCTCTTGCATGTGTCTCCGGGTGAAAACCTGTGTCTGATGTAGTTCCTGCTCCCGAGTCGATGTCGGGAGTCCTTACGTCTTGCGACTAGTCTGTCGAAGCCGGGTTGAGTGTTCCCCTGCGCGCTTGAAGTGCTGTGCGAATGGCATCCGCCTTCTCCTCCGTGATGTCATAGCGCCACATGATGGCAATGGCCAGGACGACGCCAGCAATCGGCAATACGGAATACACGATGCGCAATCCGGTCATCGCCTCTGACGTTACCTGGGCCGCATCAAACCCCACAAGCGCCATGATGACCCCCGAGAGCAAGCCCGCGAAGGCTTGTCCGAATTTTGTCATCCACCAATACACTGCACCCAAGGTCCCCTCCCTTCGGTATCCGGTGTTGTACTCATCAATGTCGCATACATCGGCTGTCATGGACATCATGATGGTAAAAAGGCCACCGATTCCGAATGAGTGGAAGGGGAGTGCCCATAGAAAGAGATGGGGTTTACCGGGGACGAATAAAAACCAGAACAGGACATATCCGATGATGGAAATGGACTGGGAGATGATGAAGGTGGGCTTCTTTCCCAGCCGTTTGGACATGACCGCAACAATGGGTATGACCAGGAATGTTGTAATCAGGGCTCCAACTGAACCATGCATTGCAGGCCAAATGCCCACGGCTGCTTCATTGCTGGAAAACAAATAATGCAGGATGATGAAAAACGTGAACGTGGCGATGACGTTGAACGAGTTGAAGATCAGGAACGTGGCAAAAGCGATCTTCCTGAACTGTGGAATGCGAAACGCATCGGCGGTTGCCTTCGCGATTTCCTTCAGGCTCGACCCTACGGTCTTGGCGTTCACCGTCTTGAAATCATCGCGATCCAGGGTAGGGCGTTCCTTGATGAATACAGCAGGGATCATGGCCAGGACGCCACACACGAGACCTACCCAGATGGACAGCTCACGTACGCCTGACTCGGCATCTGGAAACCACGCCGGATCGTAGAGGATGACCCAGAACCAGGGAGCTATGACCCAGGCCCACTGTCCCACGAACTGACCCACGGCCATGACGCTGGTTCGCTCGTGGAAATCTTCACTCATTTCGTAGCCCATCGCCACAAATGGAACACTGAAAATGGTGAGGCCCAGATAGAAAACCAGGGAAAGCCCCAAGAAGTAGATGAAGTTGAACGTGACACCATTTTCCGCGTACAGCTGCCACATTACCATGTAGGAGAGTCCCAGAATGATGGCACCCACAAATACATACTGACGCCGACGACCCCATTTGGACCGTGTATTGTCAGAGATGAATCCCATGATGGGATCGGTAATGGCATCGAAAAGACGGGGCGCGAAAAAGATGAAACCCCACAGAAGGGGGGAGAAGCCCAAATTCTGCACCAACACGACCAAGAAGACTCCCAGGGCGGCAGGAAACATCTGGTTGGCAAGCATTCCGAAGCCCCAAGCAAGCTTCAGCCCAAAGGGCACCTTCTTTGAGACAGGCGTTGTCGTGGCCATGATATCGGGTTCTGGTATCCTGAGGAAAAACGTATCCCGGGCAGAACATGCCATTCCAGCGAAGACCGGGGCGACATAAGCGGGTCAGCAGGCGCCTTCGCGTTCTGCGTACGACGGCCTCTGGATGGGATTTGAAACAGTTTCTGAAAACCTTTTCAAAATATGGTTTTTCACCAGTATCGACAACCCACCGCCCGGATTATAGCTGCCTGTGTTCGGTAAGCGGTGTCTTGTCTCCAGCCAGTAACGAGAGCACCACCTCCAAGACACATCGACATAATCAGCAGAGGCGCATATGGTGACGAAAGAGCAACTTGCCCAGATCAATCACGGTCTGGATTTCGCAGCGTACATGAATCAGTGGCAGGCAACGAACGCATTGCCGATGACGGGGCTGGACCCCGTCGCTCGCAGGACACGCTTCTATTCCAGATACAACCTGGATCGACAGGAAAGGGTGGAACGAGTGTGGTCTCCTTCTCCTGCCTTCATGGAGGCAGTAAACGCCGCACCGGGCCCTTCCACATGGCTGTTCATTACAGAAGACTGGTGTGTCGATTCAGCCTACAGTCTGCCCTTGATCCGGTGGGCCAGTGAGCAAAGAGGCGATGTGACCCTGCGTATCCTGCTTCGGGATACCCATCCGACCATTATGGACCGGTTCCTGACCGATGGTAAGCGTTCCATCCCGAAGTTCATCGGCATTGCTGCCGATGGATCAGTGCAGTTTGTATGGGGTCCACAACCTGAGGCGCTACGTCTCGTGCGAAAGTATCTTGTGGAGAGCGGCGCCGAGGGATCTGTGGTGTCATCATCTACCGTGGACTGGTATGCTGACCGGGGATGGCTGGCTGTCGAGCAGGAACTTGCAGACGTGTTCACCCGGGCCGTTGGAACGTGACCATGTTAGACCTGGGGTCTATTGTCTGCTTTGCCAACATGTTTGGCATTCGTACCATGGGCGCAGTAGGTCCCCTTGGCTGTTCTCAAGACCTCCCAACGCATGAGAAGCAGGAATTCGTATGACGTTGTTGTTGTAGGAGCTGGCATGATGGGCGCGGCGGCTGCAAAGTATCTTGCAGTCGATGGCATGCGCACCCTTCTAGTCGGTCCCGAAGAGGGGAATGCGGCTGGCATTCACGGCAGCCATCACGACCAGGCACGGATAACCCGCTTTTCAGGACCCGATCTGACCTGGTCGCGGCTTGCAGCCCGATCCATGCAGCGCTTCGCCGGTATCGAGCGTGAATCCGGCATTCGCTTCCATCAGCCGTGCGGTCACCTGCGATGTGACCTCCCAACGGTTCATCCTGCCTCACATGTCGATGCCGTATGTAGCGTGCTGGCTCACATGCCGTCTTCCGCAAAACGCATACATCGCGACGAGGTTGTCAGGCGATTTCCCTACTTGACATTCGCCTCCGATTCCGTTTTCCATTACGAACCGGGTCCTGCAGGCCTCATCAATCCCAAAAACCTGGTACGTGCCCAATGTTCGATAGGGGAGCAACACGGCATGACGCTTCTTCGGGACGTGGTCACCGGGATCAGCCGGAAGGCCGGTCATTTCGAGGTCCGGGTGGGTAACGATCGCATCAAAGCCGCGAATGTGCTTACTGCGGCCGGTTCGTATACCTCCATGATGGACCTCGTGCCATCGCCATTGGCATTCAGCGTTCGTCCCGAAACAGTGTTACTCGTTAGGGTAGATGGGCATGAAGCAGGGAAGTGGGAGGGAATGCCTGGGATCATCTGGCATTTTGATGACCATCCAGAGGTACCGTATGCGTACATCCTGCCGCCGGTCCGTTATGATGATGGAAACATGTATATCAAAATCGGTGCCGACCACGACAAGGATGTTGCTGCAAACTCAGTAAGCTCCTTTGATACCTACATGCGCGGCAACGGGAGCCATCGAACGACTGAGCTACTGCGCGATCTGCTACTGAAGCTGATTCCGTCGTTGCGTGGTGCTCCATACCATGGCAAGCCGTGCATGCTGACATATACCATTACGGGCTACCCGTACATTGACGAGGTTTCCGAAAACTGGTTTGTCGCTGCCGGAGGATGTGGCGCATCCGCCAAGTCCTCGGATACCATAGGATATCTGGCTTCCCGAATGATTCTTCGGACACCGTGGCCTGAAGCGTTCGACCCATCGCTATTCCGCGTCGGCTCCGGCGGCCCGGTGCCTAAAACGACCCTATGAAACCCTCGCGAGGGGTGATAATCACCGGATCAGCCTTATTACGGGCTATTAGTAATAGCATATTATCCGTTGTACTAAGGTCTTTTGCCAGACCCGTTTCAAGGGGATTCGTCGTGCCCCGGGCGCGTTTTCGCAGTCCCAGTAACAACCGTGCCGTGGACACTGCGGGTCTCTTTTTCTTGGTGTTCTTGCTTCCCGGGATTCGAAGTGGACCAATGGCCGCCAAAGGCTGCACCCGAACCGAAATGAACGCGTGTTGCAGAATGTGAGGTGGCATAGGAGGCTATCATCGTCCTTAACAAGGACCGTGTCCACGGCACGAGTCCTGCCAGGCCGATGGCGTCTGTCAGCACACCTGGCGTCAACAACAATGCGGCACAGACCAGGATGATGGCGCCATCCATTAATTCCTTGCCGGGAATCTGGCCTTGGGCAAAACGTTCATTGATGGCGCGCCACGTGGCAAGGCCCTGGGACTTAGCAAGCCAGGAACCAAGCAGCCCGGTTGCCAGAATGAGCAAGAAAGTGTTCCAGGCACCGATGACCGTGCCGATCTGTATAAGGAGATACAGCTCGAGCGCCGGAACAAGGACGAAGAGAATAAAGAGCCAGGGCATATCAAAGAAAAGTGTTTTGGTGTACTCTGAGCCTAGCAAATAGGTACATATGGTCACTACCATACGGTATTCTCGCTACGCCACCATGGAAGGCGAGGTGCTCCCATGTAGTCCAAGCGTCCGAGCTACCGATTTCGAGCGGCACCATGCCTGGTCCCGGAATTGTTAGGTCTGGTATGTATTCCATATTCGAGTTCCACTCCAGAATTCCGTCGGAATCGGCCTGGCGTCCATAGAATACCGCCCTATACCCAGAAGGCAGGCTATCCAACAAATCCTGATTGTCTTCTGTTCTATTGTTATTGAAGGCTTGTGCACTCAATCGGATTTTGACTACACAAACATCGCCGAGGGCAATCATCATCAGTACCCGCGTGATGGCGTGAGCTTGATAGATTGATATGGGTTCCTCTCCGGACGGATCGTGTATGGACCTGAGGATGAAGGATTCGCCAATTACACTTTCGTATTCATCAGCGTTCAAACACAAAAGCCTGGCCCATTCAGGATCTCTGATAAATAGCGCATGCGTAGATG
>JAFMNH010000110.1 GCA_017859335.1 Rhodothermales bacterium
ATAGAAGGTATTGTACTGCTCGTTGAGCGCCTTCTCCACCTCGTGTGCATACTCTGGCATCCCGTCCTTCTTGACCAGAGGCAGGATCCCCACGGTGATCGGAGCAAGGCGGGGGTGGAATTTCATGACCGTTCGTGAATCTCCACCGATCTCCTCTTCCCTGTACGCTTCGCACAGGAGCGTCAGAACCGTCCTGTCCAGACCCACGGAGGTCTCCACGACATACGGGATGTATTTCTCCTGTGTCTGTGGGTCGAAGTACTCCATTTTTTTGCCGGAGTGCTCCTGATGTGCCTTCAAGTCGAAGTCGGTGCGGGAGTGGATACCCTCCACCTCCTGCCAGCCGATGGGAAACTCATACTGGATATCCTGGGCAGCATCGGCGTAGTGGGCCAGCTTCTCGTGAACATGCCAACGCAGTTTGGACGGGCGAATCCCGTTGGACAGGTGCCAATTCATGCGCTCCTCGCGCCAGGCCTCGAACGCCTCCATCTGATCCCCCGGGCGAACGAAATACTGCATCTCCATCTGCTCAAACTCCCGCATGCGGAAGATGAACTGTCGGGCGACGATTTCATTCCGGAAGGCTTTACCGATCTGTGCGATCCCGAATGGCACCTGATGACGGCCGGTTTCACGCACATTGTGGAAGTTCACGAAAATACCCTGCGCCGTTTCCGGCCGCAGGTAGATCTTGTTGTCCGGATTGGCTACCGGTCCGACCTGCGTATCGAACATCAGGTTGAATTGGCGCACCTCCGTCCAATCGAACGTTCCGGAATCGGGTGATCGGATTTCCTCGTTCATGATGATGTCATAGAGCGCCTTCGGCATATCCTCGGCATTGAGCGCATCCACGAGTGCCTGATAGACACGATCTGCTTCCTCCTCCTTGCCCTTGCGACGCAGCCGGTCGATGTGCCCCTCAATCAACTGGTCAGCGCGATAGCGCATCTTCGACGTCTTGTCATCGATCAACGGATCGGCAAAAGCATCCACGTGCCCGGATGCCTTCCAGACCGTCGGGTGCATCAGAATGGCTGCGTCAAGGCCTGAGATGTTCTCATGCCGCTGAACCATGGCGTTCCACCAACGCTGCGTGATATTGCGCTTGAGCTCGACCCCGAGCGGCCCGTAATCGTAGGTGGCAGAGAGGCCGCCATAGATCTCGGATGACTGGAAAATGAAGCCGCGGCGCTTCGAGAGGGAGACAATTTTTTCAAACAGGTCGGACATGTCGGCCGTTCGAGAGGGTGGTGTGGATTATGCGTGGCGGGAAAGGTACGCATTGCCACGGCCTCCTCCCGCACGCCTCCCTTGAAAATCCCGCCGATCTTGCCCGCTTTCCGGCATGGGATACCGCTCGGGCCGGCGGTTGGATAATACTCCGGTAGGTGATCCGGATGGTGCTACGGGTGGCGCCCAGAGTGGTGCACCGGGTGGCGGGTAGGTCACTCACAAGACACCAAGCCCCGCTCGGCCAACGACGTATACGTATCTCCCGCAATGATGACATGATCGCGCAGCGGAATACCCAGATGGGCACCTGCCCGAACCAGTTGTCGCGTTACGGCCACATCCTCCCGGCTTGGCTCCGGGTTTCCCGAGGGGTGATTGTGGATACAGATGACGGCCGCTGCGTGCTCAAGGATGGCGCGTCGGAAAATCAGGCGGGGCTCCACGATACTGGAGGCGATGCCCCCTTCGGATGCCACGAAATCGCTGATCCGCACATGGCCTGTGTTCAGAAGGACGACGCGAAAGACCTCCCGTCTCAGATCGGACATGATGGGAGCGTACTCTCGAAAGACATCGGCTGGCGAACGAAAGGCTGCCGCCGCCTCCCGCGGAATCCGCGGGAGGCGGCGGCCAAACTCGAAGGCCGCGGCCAAACGGGCAGCCTTTCCCGGGCCAATACCGTCCATCCGGGTAAAATCACGGACTTCCTGCGCAGCCAATTCGCGAATGGAGGCTACGGTGGCCAGCATGCGCGATGCAATCTCCACGCTAGTCTGTTCCTTGGCCCCCGTGCCCAGCAGCAGCGCCAGGAGCTCGGCATTGCTAAGGACGTGCGGCCCGTGACGAAACAATTTCTCACGAGGCCAATCTTCTTTTACGCCCTGATTTTTCCTCCCCATCACCATCCTCCGCCCTTCATGTCGATTTACCCATCGACACGCGCGGGATCGTGACGTAACCACCTCCGCGTAAGGGGTGCTATCTGGACGGAATCAGATCGTTGAGAAGATCCTCATTCGAAGGACTCTGCTGCATGTGTCGCTGCAAGGCCTGCATGGCGTCGAGCGGCGAGCGGCTATTGAGCGCGCGAAACAGTCGGTGGTGCTGATCTATGAGGTCCCGGTCGATCAGCAATTCCTCGTTTCGCGTACCACTCTTTCGAAGGTTGATGGCCGGATAGATGCGCTTGTCGGCCAGCTCGCGGTCGAGAACGATCTCCGCATTGCCGGTCCCCTTGAACTCCTCGAAGATGACCTCATCCATACGGCTTCCTGTGTTGACGAGCGCCGTTGCGATGAGCGTCAGGGATCCTCCGCCCTCGATGTTGCGGGCCGCGCCGAAAATCTTGCGCGGGATGTTCATGGCGCGGGCATCCAGTCCGCCCGAGAGGGTCCGCCCGCTGCCCTGCTGGTACAGGTTGAAATTGCGGCCAAGGCGCGTGAGCGAATCGAGCAGCATGACCACATCCTTACCCATCTCCACGAGTCGCTTGGCGTATTCGAGCGAGAGCTGAGACACTCGCACGTGATTATCCTCTCCTCGGTCGTTCGAGGATGCGAACAGGGTGGCGCTCGTTGTCCGTTTGAAGTCCGTTACCTCCTCGGGACGCTCATCCACCAGGAGGGCTACCAGCGATACCTCGGGATGATTTTCCGTTATGGCGGCAGCGATCTCTTTCAGGAGGTAGGTCTTGCCCGTACGCGGCGGCGCCACAATGAGGGCGCGTTGCCCCTTACCGATGGGCGCTGCCAGGTCCACAATGCGGGTCGTGAAATTGTTTGGGGAGGTGACCAGATTCAGTTTCTCGTCCGGGTAGACAATATGTCCCTTGTCGAAATTCTTCGTCCGCACCCAGTCTTCCACACTCAGCCCCATGACCGTGGCCACCTTGCTGACTTGCCAGTCGCCTTTTCGGCCTGAACGCAGCTCGCCTTCCAGCAGCACGCCGTCACGCAGCTTGTGGCGTTTGACCATGGCAGGGGAGACGAAGGGATCAGCATCGCCCTTCGGTACGTCGTGCCGGAATTCCCGAACAAATCCGAATCCCTTGTCACCGATCATCTCGAGCACACCGGTAAAGGGCTTTATCTCGCCCCCATTCCCCCTGCCTCGACCACGGCTGCGGTTCGAGCCCTGATTGGACCGGTTACCTCCCTTTCCGCGACCTCCGCCTCCTCTGGATCTGTTTCCACCCCCACCTCGTGACGGGTTGTTGTTGCCGCCTTGGGAGCGGCGGGCCGATCCTCCGCCGGATCGGTTATTGTTGCCCTCGTTGGACATGGAGAATTCGGGTTGGTCTGAAAGGGAAAAGAGGGTCCACCCGCATTGTGAGTCGGGGGAATAGCGCGCCACAATTAGTATCTTGCGTGGCCGTTACAGCCTTCTCGGATGGTCCCGACACTGTGTCAGGGACCCCGTCGGCCGAATCCCGCGCGGCGTATTGCCTCCTCGGGACGGGCATCAGAACGCTGGTCTTACGACAATCTGACGAGGGTCTGATTCGACGGCAGGTCCGATTACCACCACTATGCAAGTCAACATACAAGCCGCCATACAAAACACCGCAGAAGCAGAGCGCTACGCAAGCGCCATGCACGCCGGATATGGCTGGGCAGCGCTCTTGAGCTACTGCCGCACGCGGTAATATAGAGGGAAATCCTCCCGACGACAACGAAAACGTAATGAGGCCCGTGCAAAATCAGGATTCCGTCCAGGAAGAAACCATCGCGTTGTCCGTTGAGGGACAGTCGATGTCGGTGTACCTGACCCTGTCGGGACCGAAGGACGGGCCTCGCCTCCTCCTGCTTCACGGCTGGGGGTCTTCGATGGAGCACATGAAACCACTCATGAACGCTTTGTCCGATCGATTCCGACTCGTTGCAGTGGATTTCCCCGGACACGGACAGTCTCCTGTTCCGAAGACGTCCTACGGCATGCAGGGGCATCTGGACGTCATACGGGGTGTCGTGGACCATCTGGGGTGGACCTCCTGTGGCATCATTGGACACTCCAACGGAGGGCGGGCAGCGCTGGCCTGGGCAGCGAACCCTGCCGCCGCCGGACGGGTATCCTTCCTCGTTCTGATCGGACCCTCGGGCATACCACGAAAACGAACCTCATCCTGGTATCTACGGACGTGGACAGCGCGCATCCTGAAGGCGCCCTTCGCCCTCCTTCCCCCTGTCCTACGGGATGGAGGACTCGACTGGCTGCGCCACTCGCTCCTCTGGCGCATGCTGGGTTCTTCAGACTACCGGGCCCTGGACGGCATCATGAGGGAGACCTTTGTTCGTACGGTCAATTACTATGTGACCGACCTCCTGCCGGCCATCGCCGTTCCTGTCCTCGTGCTCCGCGGTGCCAACGACGAAGCGGTCACGAACGATCAGGTCACGAAGCTTGTGAACGGCCTGCCTGCGGCTGGTCTCCATACGATTGAGGGCGCAGGGCATTATGCGCAGTTGGATCGACCGGACGTCGTAGTGGCTGCAATTGACGAGATGGCCTCACCATGACATCGATCCCGTACATGGTCGCTCTCTGGTACGCACTGGTTTGCACAGCCAGCGGATTTGCAGCCTGGCGCGCCATGCGCCGAACTCGTTTTTTCCTGCATCGCCTGCAGCTTTCCGGATACAAGACCCGCGCCTACCGCCATGCACTGAAGGGCCCGCTGATGGATCTGCGCGTGCGCGTCTCCCACCTTCTCGGCCTGGGTTGGCTTCTTCTCTTTACCCTGGTGGGTCATCTGATCCCCGGAGCACAATGGTGGCTTGCCCTGCTGTGGACAATATCGTTCGCATCCTCCCGGCGCTACCGCAGGGATCGCACGAAGAAGCCCCTGGTATGGACGGCCCGCGTGCGCCGGTTGGGTGCAACCGTGACCACACTTGCCGTGGTGCTCCTTGGCATGGCTGCCTGGGCAGGCAGTCAGCAAGAGGGTTCGATGGCCCTCCTGATGTGGTTTGCCGGCTGGTGGCTGGTGGATCTGCTGGCCCCTTCACTGGTGGCATGGGCTGCCCTGATCATGCATCCCCTGGAGAGACACATCCATGAGGGATTCAAGCGACGGGCGCGTGCGCGGCTGGCCGAGCGACCTGACCTGACCTGCATTGCCATAACCGGTTCCTATGGCAAGACGTCCGTCAAATATGCTGTCAGGGATGTTCTGGCCCAACGCTATCCGGTACTTGCCACCCCGGGCTCCTTCAACACACCCATGGGCATCAGTACGATCATCAACAACGATCTTACGGATGACCACCGGATGCTTGTGCTCGAAATGGGCATCCGGCATCCGGGTGACATGGCAGAGCTCACGGCCATCGCGCAACCGGACATAGCCGTCGTGACGTCCATTGGTGTCGCCCACCTCGAATCCATGGGCAGTATCGAATCCATCGCGCGGGAAAAGCTGACGTTGCTCGACGCCCTGCGAGCAGGTGGAACGGCCGTGGTGAATGGCGACGACGAGCGGGTGGTGGCGGGCGCCCGCCAGAAACACAGCGAGCGAAATGGAGACTTTTCGCTGCTGGTAGTCAGCACCCATGCGGGCGCTGGAGACTGCTGGGCAGAACAGATCGCCTACGGTCCGGACGGGGCGCGCTTCGATGTGGTTCTCTCCACGGGAGAACGGGCTACCCTGAACACGACGCTGCTTGGGCGCCACAATGTGCTCAACATCCTCCTGGCCATTGGAGTCGGTTTGTCCGCAGGTCTTCGCCTTCGGCAGGCAGTGCGCGGCGCCGACCGGATCACACCCGTCCCCCATCGATTGTCCATGCGCCAGGAAAACGGCCTGACGGTTATTGATGATGCCTTCAATTCCAATCCGGTCGGCGCCGCGAACGCTGTGGAGGTACTGTCCAGCATGCATGGACGACGCATCATCATTACCCCCGGGATGATTGAACTGGGACAACGTGAAGAGGAACTCAATGCAGCCTTCGGCCGGCAGATTGCTGACGGCGCCGATGAGGCTGTCCTCGTAGGACCCGAGCGAACCCGCCCCATCCGGGAAGGACTGGTCGCAGCCGGATTTCCGGAGGACCACATACATACCGTGCGAACGCTCTTCGAGGCCCGCGAATGGCTCTCACGCCATGCTCGCCCTGGCGACACCGTATTGTACGAAAATGACCTTCCGGACCAGTTCACCGAGGCCTCGACGTGAGCCTGAGCGACGCCCAACAGAACCTTTTTGATGATCAGCACGACAGCGATCTGGCCTTCGAAATGTCCTGTTGGGACAAGGGCATCAAGCACGTAGCTGGAACGGATGAAGCCGGCAGGGGCTGCCTGGCAGGTCCGGTTGTGGCTGCCGCTGTCATCCTTCGCCCCGGAGTCCGCATCGAGGGAGTGACCGACAGCAAGGCTCTTTCCGCCTCGGCACGTGCACGCTACGCCGAGCAGATTCGTCAGCAGGCCCTCGCCTGGTGCGTAGCTGAGTGCTCGCCAGAGGAAATCGATCGCATGAACATCCTCTGGGCAGCCATGGAAGCCATGCGCAGAGCCGTACACGGCCTGTCTGTCCTTCCCGATCACGTTCTGATTGACGGTAATACCGCCATACCAGAACTCACTATCCCCGCAAAAACCATCATCAAGGGCGATACGCGTTCACATTCGATTGCTGCCGCATCCATTCTTGCAAAAACCCATCGGGACGAACGGATGAAGGCCTTGGACCGCACCTACCCTGGGTATGGATGGGACACGAACATGGGATATCCTACGACTGCCCACTACGAAGGCTTGGCGCGCTTGGGGCCCACACCTTGTCACCGACGCAGCTTCAATCTGCAGCGCTGAGGCTGTCCCTCCTCCCCCTGTATCCCTTCCGTTCCCGCACAGATACCCATGCACGCTTCCATCATCATCGTCTCCTGGAATGCGCTCGATCTGCTCAAGCGCTGCCTACCCAGCGTGGTTGCCACCGATTTCGACCGATTCGAAATCATCCTCGCGGACAATGCCTCTACCGACGGAAGTGCCGACTGGGTCCGGGAGACCTTCCCCGAAGTGCGCATCATCCGTCACCCGGACAACTGGGGTTACGCACGGGGCAACAATGCTGCGGTGCCCCATGCCCTTGGGGACCTGGTAGTGCTGCTGAACAATGATGTAGAGGTCCCACCCGGATGGCTGCGTCCCATCGTTGAACGCTTCGAGGCGCATGATAAGCTAGGTGCTGCCCAGCCAAAACTGCATCAGTTCGATCGTCGTACCCACTTCGAGTATTCGGGCGCTGCCGGGGGGTTTCTCGACCGCTGGGGATACCCGTTCGCCCGGGGACGCATCTTCGATGTCCTTGAGGAGGATAATGGTCAATATGATCAGGACCGAACCATTTTCTGGGCTTCTGGCACCTGCCTGGCCGTCCGGAAAGACGTTTGGCAACGCCTTGGAGGGCTGGAGGAAGCCTTTTTCATGCACATGGAAGAGATCGACCTGTGCTGGCGAATCCACCGCATCGGGTATCGCATCGAATGCGTGCCTGAGTCGGTCGTCTACCATATCGGTGGCGGTAGCCTACCAGCCGGTAATCCGCAGAAGACCTATCTGAACTTCCGCAACAACCTGCTGATGCTCTACCGTAATCTCCCCCGCGGCACCTGGTGGCGAACGTTGGTGGTCCGGACCTTCCTTGACAGCGCGGCCGCTCTTCGCGCGCTTGTCAGCGGACAACCCCGCGAGGCATGGGCCATTTTCAGGGCGTATTGGAGTGCCCATCAGATGAAGGATGTGCCCGGCGTGCTCGATGCTCCGACCGTCCCACTTCCGTATCGGGGGAGCATCGTCCTGGATCGGTTTCTGCGGGGTCGGAAACGGTATCAGGATCTACCTCCGGGGCGCTTGCGCTGATACATCCGAAGCCATCCAAGGCGAAGCACCGCCCGGGTTGCAGGAGAGGACCTATCGCAGCCGAAGCACCGCCCGGGTTGCTACAGCCCCTCTCCCACTGACCCGAACAAAATACACGCCCTCGGCCAAGCCCGTGAGGGACATACTGGAGTGCTGTCGACCGGCGCCAGCCACCGAAACCCTCTGCTCCCGCAGGATGCGCCCCAGCCCGTCCACCAACTGCAGGGTTGGTGATGGGCCCATCTGAGCCGATTCCCAAGACACGGTAACCCTGTCTGTCGTGGGGTTGGGCCACACGGCAACCGATACCGGTTGGACGGCGGATG
>JAFMNH010000111.1 GCA_017859335.1 Rhodothermales bacterium
TGGAGAGGCAAACGATGTGAGTCCGATCATATCCGACTCGTCGATATCGGTGAACTCGAAATTGGGCTCGCCCGGTTTGGTGATATCGAACTGATCGCCGGCGGTAGGGAATCCATCGTTTTCGCCGAAATCTCCCGTGCCGGGAATACCGTCGATGCCGACATCATCTTTTTCCGGATCCCAATCACCATCGTTGTCGATGCCGTCTGTCCAGGATTCATCGATCAGGCCATCGCCGTCATTGTCGATGCCATCACCGGGGTAGAAAACGCCGTTGATGATCTCGTTACCCAGTCCGGGACTCTCGAGGAACTTGTATCCGAAATACCCCGGGATACGACCGGGCACATCGCCGACGAGGTTGTTATCCCAGGCAAAGACCATGTTGCGCTGGGTGTCAAAGGCAGCCTTGTCGTCTGCCCAGTCCCCGGGACCTCCCACGTGCGGGTCTCCCCACATACCGAAGGTCACGTTGTCGAGATCTTTTTCGCTCTTGTTCGAGATCTTGTAGACCAGGAAGATAGCATCCTCAGCCAGCGGGTTGGCCCACTGGTAAAGACGAACCTCAACCTCCAGTCCCAGCCCACGCTTCGTCGAGTCCGATGGGAAGGGGTAGTACTGGAATTCCCGGTTGACGTAGTCATTCATGAAGTAGAGGGCTTCCTTGTCGGCATTGGAAGCACCCTGCTGCAGCGCGCCAGGCCAGACGTACTCCTTCAGGTTGTCATTGTACCAGCTGTCGGGCCATGAGTCCGGGCGACCGTCCAGGTTGTTGTCCTGGGCGTCCGAAACCGGGATGAGCTCCGATTCTCGGCTAACCACTTCGAGGCCTTCGAAGCTTCCCACAGGCTGCGCACACGGGATCGGATGCCATCCCCAGCGCTCGGACCCGTCTGGGGAGACTTCGCCACCACCGGAGGCAATCCCATCCGAGATGATGTGCATCACGTAGACGGGATTTCCATTTTCATCGAGCACCGGATTGCCGTTTTCGTCCACTTTAAGGACGCTTTTGGGATCTTTCCGGCCCTCGTCCACGATTTCGGCGGCCACGAAGGGGCCAAATTCATAGCCGTAGCCCAAGCCGTTCCAGACGATGTCCGTAATCGTGTTGCCCGGAGCGGAGATGGAGCCGAAGTTCAGGATCTGGGTCGTGATCCGGTTTCCATTCAGGATGACATCCCTACGATCGGTATTGTCTTCGAGACAGTCAGCCACGGCCTGTTCACCACCCTTGGCAGACTGGCGATTGATCCATTGGCGGATGTCATTGTAGTCCTGTCCACGCTCCCTGTCCTGCGCCAGCAGGAACGATGGAAAGGCCAGGAGGATAGCAGAAAGAAGCAGGAGTGCTGCGCGGTAATTCATTCGACTCAATGCGACTTGACGTGGTGTAATCATGATCAGCTGCTGATATACGTTTGGCGATCCGGATGGCGTTTGCCGGATCCGCATCAGAAGTTGACCGTGGCGCCGAGGCGTACCTCACGAGGTGAGCTGTAATAGTGGGGACGGGTGTTGTACTCGTCGAGGTCCGCAATGCCAGGCAGGCCATAGGCCGGCTCCCAAGAGGCGTGCACGCCCCGCTCTCCGTTCAATGAGTAGGTGGCCCGACCCGTATCCGAGAATACAGACCGTTCGTTCAGGATGTCGAAGACATTGAAGACCTTGGCGAACAGGCGGAGGGAGGCATTACCTTTGACCGGTACATCGTAATAGAGGTGGGCATCCATCTTGAACAGATTGGGCTTGCGCTCCTGGTTGGGCAGCTGATCGATCTTCTGATCGAAAAGCTGTGGGGTATACGGATAACCGGTCGAGTAGGACGTGATGAACGAGACACCCCAGCGGCCCGGATCGGTCAGCGTAACCGTGCTGGATAGCACATGCCGCTGATCGAAAGAGAGTGGGATCAACTCGAGCTCATTCTCGCGTCCGGACAGGGAGTTGAAGAAGAAGGCATTCGTCTGGTTGTTGTTGCCCTCAGCAATCTGGTAGGTGTAGTCGACCGTGGCCGAGAGCATACCCTCGCGACCACGCCGTTTGGTCAGGGCAAAGGTCACGCCCTTGACGTTGGCATAGTCGCGATTCAGATAGATGTTGTAGACATCTTCGCCTGCGATCGTGCTGAAGCGGATGGTCTGCAGTGCCAGGTAGTCCCGGATATCCTTGTAGAAACCGGTAATGGTGAAGGCCAGCTCGTTGGTAATACCCTGCTGCATGCCGATCTCATACTGCACCGTGCGCTCAGGACGCATGTTCGTGTTGCCGAACGTCGGGGCAGAGGACAGGCTGAACTCGAATTCCGGGTTCAGGTACAGGTTGCGAAGACGCGGCATCTGCGCAAAGTGTCCGTAGGAGAAGTGGATGATGCCGGTTTCGGTGATGGGGAATGAAACGCCCAGGCGTGGCATGATCAGGTGTGTGGCGTCCGCGTCGCGCGCAACCTGGTCGAATTCGCCCTCCTGAACCGGCGGATTCAGGATATCCGGGAAGTAGAGGCCGTTTGGCTGAAAGTACTCGTAGCGCAGACCGGCATTGATGATGAAGTCATCGAATTCCAGCTTGTCTTGCGCATAGGCGCTGAACTCGAACACCTGTTGATCGATGTATTCGTCATGAGCCGGCGTATCTACCGGAGGTACGGTGGGTGATCGATAATTGTCGCCATCGTAGAGGACAACGAAATTCTTGCGGTCAAGCAGGTGCCTGCTGATTTCAAAACCCAGCTTCGTTTCATGGATGACGCCCAGCTGCTGCGTCAGATCGCCTTTGATTCGCAACGATGCGGAGGACTCACGCGTGTGTCCCTTCTGATCGCCGCCGAACAGGAATTGGTTGCCGGGGAAGCCGATGATGTCGCCCGAGGAGACGTAAAGCGGGTTGTAGGGATCTTCGTAGAGGAACGTTTTGGACTCGTTGGTGGCGTAGGAGACCCTGAGGGTATAAAACGCGCGCTCAGTAAGGGTCTGCGTCCAATGCAGGCTGTGGTTGAAACTTCTGTTCCGGTTGGTAGCCGTGCCGTTGGGATTGTACTTGTAGGCAAAGCTGTAGAGCTTGCTCTTGGCACCATCCGTCATGAAGGAGTATTCCAGCTTGCCGCCGGTAATCGGACGCATGCTCAGCTTGGCAATGAAGTTGCCACTTTCGCGCGGATTCAGAGCCGTGTCCTTGCCGGGAAGAGGATCATTCTCTCCATACTCGTACCACGGCTTTCCGTGCAGTTCATAGTACCATGCCGGTCCATCGTAGTCAGGACGGAACTCCCGGATGGTTTCCAGGAGTTGCGGGCCGCCGTTGAAGTTGGCGGAATCCGAGGGCAGGAAGAGGTCCCGACCGAAAATGGTCCCTTTGTTTTCGTCAAAGCGACCAGACAGGAAGAAACGTGCCTTCTTGTAAAAAGGCAGGGGGCCGGAAAGGGTACCCTCTGCCGTGTATACATTGACACCCAGACTCGACGTGCTTGTCGGAGAGCCAAAAATATCAGAGTGCTTGGTCACGTTGTCTCCCGCATAATAGGAGAAGGACCCGCGGTATCTCTCGTCGCCCTCCTTTGTCACGAGGTTCACGATGCCGGACATGGCCTTGCCGTACTCCGCGTTGAACGCCCCGGAAATGACGGTCATTTCCTGGATGGCATCCGCAGCCACCGTAGTCGCCAATCCGTTGGTGTCAAAGGGGTTGCCGACACTCATTCCATCAACCAGGTAGGAGATTTCATTGGAGCGTCCACCCCGGATGTGGATGGCACCATCTGGTCCCTGGTTGACCCCAGCCTGCGTAACCAGCACCCCAAAGAATCCTTCAACCGGAAGCGCTTCGATCTCTTCTGCGTTGACGGTCTTTTTGGAGGAGGTCAGGTCTTTCTGAACCAGCGGGCGCTCGGCTTGGACGATGATTTCCTCCCCTTCAATGACCTCTTCAGACAGCTCAAGGTCATAGCGGGTCGTTTGCCCCGTCGCTACACGTATTCCGGAGATGACCTGGGTCGAGAAGCCGATATAGGAAAAACGCAGTGCATACTCTCCAGGACGCACATTCAGGATGATGTAGTTGCCGTCGATATCGGTCGACGTTCCCTGTGTCGTGCCGTCAATGGACACGTTGACCCCGATCAGGGCTTCGCCTGTGATTGCATCGGTCACGCGACCAGCAATCTTGCCTTGGGCATGTACCAGTGGCACGGCAAAGAGGAGGAGGAATAAGAGAGAGGACAGTCGGCGCATTGATTCTGCGGAGTTGGTCTAGGTAGGACGGATGACCAGTGGAATACATTCCCCTGACCCCTGAAAACACCGTCAACCAAATGGTAGCGGCAAAAAAATGGGGAGGCCCTCGCGGGCCTCCCCATGATCGGAAGCAGGCCGGGTTACTTCAGCAATACCATGGTCTTGGTATGTGCAAAGTTGCCAAACTTCAGCTGGTACAGATAGGTACCGCTGGCAACCTGACCACCGGCATCGCTTGTACCGTCCCACTGGAACTCATGGACGCCTTGCTGCATGTACTGGTTGTCCACAAGCTTCTTGACGATACGACCGGACACATCAAAGATGGTCAGGGATACCGCTTTGTCGAGAGGCAGCTCGAAGCGGATGTTCGTCGTCGGGTTGAACGGGTTCGGGTAGTTCTGCTCGAGAACGTAGTCCGAAGGGATGATCACGCGCTCATCCTCGATGTTCACCGCACCATTTGACGCAGAGAGGATACGCATGAATACACGGGCCGGGCCGGGCTCTACGGATACCAACGAGCGGGTGTACGTGGAGTCAGCCGGGTTGAAGACCTCGGAGTAGGTGTAGAGCGAGTCGTCGACACCCTGGATGGCCAGAGCGACTTCGTTGTCTCCATCGTTGTCCACGTCACCGAGGAACGCAAACTTGGAGGCAAACTGCGGTCCTTGATCGCCGTTCTCACGGTACTCGGTGATGACACCGGCGGAATCGCGCGTTACGCGATCGAAGTCATCAGCCAAATCGTTCGGGAAGTAGACCTGAACGAGATCCGAGTAGTTGGCCGGATCCTCGGGGTCAGCGCCATCGCCACCAATGAATTCGACGATGTTGACCCAGTTGGGGGAGAGACCCTGGTTAAACTGGCTAGCCGAGTAGGACGAACCGGTTCCGATCAGGTCCATATTGCCATCCCCATCCAGGTCTCCAGCGGTCAGACCTAGGGACGAAAGACCGGGTACGACAGCGTATCCGTAATTTTCTTCGGTTATCAGGTAGGTGGGCTCTCCGGCTTCGTAGTTCACTACGTAGACGTCGCCCGTGTTGTACTCTGAGCCGTATACCTCGTGGTCACCGTCGTTGTTGATGTCAACTACGTCGAGACCGAAGAGGGACACTGTATCGCCGCGATTGGACAGGTGGGCCCAGTTTGGTCCGAGGCTGCCATCCGGGAAGTTGTAGGTATCAGCGCCGATTACCTGGCCAAGTGTGATGTTCAGCGAGTTCCAAGAGCTCATCACGATTTCGGTGATACCGTTGCCGTCAAGGTCGGCAGCAACCATACCGTAAGGAGATCCACCACCACGGTTTACCGGGTCCCAGTCTGTGACGCGGGAGTTGAGGTAAGCTTCGTCAGACCAGGTTTCGAAACCGGATCCGATATCGCCGTCAACGGAGATGATCCACCAGTTGTCACCGGCGTTGTTACCGTTGTTGCCGAACATCATTTCCTGGGCGCCATCGCCGTCGATGTCCTGTACAACGATTTGCTCCTGACGCCAGCGGTTGGGTGCGTTCGGCATCTCATAGACCGTTGCAGGCTCCATGCCGTAGTCGTTGTCCTCTCCGGTGTGTTCAAATACGTACAGACCGTAAGGGTAGGGAGAACCTTCAGCGTAGCCGGCGCCTCCGAAGAAGTACATCTCGCCGAAGCCGTCGCCGTCCATGTCACCGCCCGCAATGGCACGGCCGTTGTTGGTGGACGCATCAACGTCGAGGTAAGGTGTGGAATAAACCCACTCCCACATATCCGGTCCGATGGACTCGATGACGTGGATACGAGCGCCGCCCGTATAGTCGGATACCAGTACTTCCTGCATGCCGTCTCCATCCAGGTCAAAAGGACCGACGACGGTTCTGGCACCGGAGTGACCGGCTGTGTAAGCTCGCTGGGCGTCCTCTGTCACGGGGACGGTCCACGAATAATCTGTGCTTTGACCGAAAGCGTTTCCTGCAAACAGGAAAGTCGCAATCATCAAAAGACTCGTAACTCTGCGCATGGGGCCTCCAAGTAGGGTGTGTTTTGATCGAGTGGGTCGGATATTGCACACACTGGGCGATGCCGTCCCAAATACGATTGAATCAGGATACTATTAAACCCGAGCTAACCTGTCAACCTTGTTTCTGAAAACGATGCCGATTCTCTTGCATTGCAGATGGTCCCAACCTGCCCCCCCAACCGGTAGCGTAAACCGTCTGCTACTCTTTCTCGTGATGGGTGCGTTGGCCGGATATCCTCCAGTGATACACGCGCAGAAGCATGAAATGCGAGGAGCTTGGGTCGCCACAGCCTACAACCTGGACTGGCCGCTAGGTTTGAGTGGTCGGTATGCCACCACCTCAAGCCAGCGCGCTGACTTGACCGACTTGTTTGATGATCTAGCAGATACGGGCATGAATGTCGTCTTTTTCCAGGTGCGTTCTGAAGCCGACGCGATGTATGAATCCACGTATGAACCATGGTCACGTTATTTGACAGGTACACAAGGTCAAGCTCCTGAGCCGTTTTGGGATCCCCTCGCAGAAGCCATCCAGTTGGCTCACGAAAGAGGCATGGAGCTTCACGCATGGCTCAATCCATTCCGTGCGGTCTCAGGTCTGGGCACCGCTGATTTGTCCCCTGAACACATCACAAACGTTCGACCTGACCTTATTCTGTCAACCTCCTATAAAGGCACGGCGGAATCTAGAAAAGGGACGTATGTACACCATCTGGACCCTGGTCACCCCGAGGCTCGTTCCTACATCGTGGATGTCGTTAAGGACATCGTCGGGCGATACCCTGTGGATGGCATTCACTTTGATGACTACTTCTACCCCTACCCGGAGTATCAGATATCATTCGAAGATGAGGCTACTTTCCAAGCCTTTGGGTCTGGATTCGCGTCTATGGATGATTGGCGAAGAGATAATATCAATCAGTTCATGATCGAAATCAGCTCAGCCATCGAGGAGATAGACCCGGGTGTTCGTTTTGGTGTTAGTCCATTTGGCTTTTTACGTCCCGGAGTACCGCCTGGAATCGTAGGATTGGACGCTTATAACATTATTTTTTCCGACCCTACTGCCTGGATCGCTGACGGAAGCGTGGATTACCTGGTTCCGCAGCTGTATTGGCCATTTGGTGGTGGTCAGGATTTTGGAGCCCTAGCAGAATGGTGGGGACAGAACGCAGGTGGTGTACACATATATCCAGGGATCGCTGCATACAAGAACGATCCGACAACGGCACTGGATTACGATGGAGATGGGGTGGGGGATCCGTGGGAGGCCGGTGAGATTCGGGCGCAGTTGTCTTTTGGCCGACTGATCGATGGCATACAAGGTAATCTGTTCTTCAGGGCAAGGAATTTGGGTCCAGCCGAAAACCAAGGGCTTACATCTTGGCTGAAAACTGAGTTTTATCAGTTCAAGGCGTTAACGCCGTACATGGTATACAAGGATACCTGGCCACCAGACCCACCTGAAAACCTTTCAGTCACACATACAGCTCAGGGCCGGTTTTTACGTTGGGACCCTCCCTTGAGTGGCTTGACGTATGCCAATCGCTTCGCCGTCTATCGCGCTCTCAGTGACGGTTCTACTCCGGATGCACTGGCTATCTCCAACGATCCAGCCAACCTGCTCCACGTTTCCTGGGAGCCTGAATGGACTGATAAAGAGGCGCTTCAAGTTGGAAAACAGTACCATTACGTTGTGACTGGTTTGACCCCCAACTCCATCGAGAGCGTCGATCCGGAGCTGGTCACGGTCTTGATCCAGAGTACGGCCATCGAGGCGTTTGCCGACTCGCCAGCGCTGGGGAGTGTCGAGATCTATCCCAACCCAGCAGCTTCGCGTGTCCGATTCGAGATCAGCCTTGAACTGCCGGCCGACGTCGAGGTCCGGGTCGTAGATATTCTCGGGCGGCAGGTAGCGCAACCCTTCATGGCAAGCTACCAGTCCGCAGGTCTGCTGGACGTAGCTTGGGATGCAACGACCGCGGGCGGCCAGCGGGTGGCCCCCGGTGTCTATCAGGTCGTCATTCGTGCGGGGCGAAGTCGCATAGTTCGTTCACTCGTGATACTGCCCTGACACAGCCGTCAGATGCGCAGCCGTTCCTTTACAGCCTTCGAGCGCTCGCGTGAGGCAATGACCTCGTGGCCACCCGAGAGAACAAGCTTGTAGCGACCA
>JAFMNH010000112.1:0-4153 GCA_017859335.1 Rhodothermales bacterium
TATCATGCCAGGAAGTGCCCGGCGGGGTATCACGCAGTGAGGGGCGGCTAGCGCGCGGCGGTATCTTCGTCTGATTCGAAGTTGGGCAGCGTGCCAACGGTATCCAGGATTTCCTCCAGGCGAGCCTCCAACGCCGTCGTGAGCGGCATGAGGGGTGGGCGCAGGGCGCGCCAGTGGGGCTCTTCGAGCGCATCGGCCAGGATGCGCTTGAGCGCCGGAACCAGAGGCAGCGCCTCGAGGGCTTTGCGCGTGCGGATCATGCGATCGGCAGCGGCCTTGTCGCCATCATACACGGCGCGAACCAGGCGCGAGGTGACATTGGCCGTGGCCGATATGCAGCCGGCACCGCCCTCATCCAGCCCGTAGCGCAGGAGCGCCTCGGAGCCGCTGAAAACGGAGATGCCGTCCAGCTCGCGGCAGAACTGCGTCAGATGGTCAGTATCGCCACTGGAGTCCTTGATGCCAACGATGGCCTTGGGCCATGCTTCCATGAGTCGGTGGACGAGGGGAATGGAATATCCCAGCCCCGCCATCTTCGGGAAGTGGTAGAGGACGAGCCGCGCCTGATCGCCAGCCGACTCCAGCATTCGTGATACGAAGGCAAAGAGGCCATCGTCCGAAACCTGTTTGTAGTAGAACGGAGGCAGCAGCATGGTTGCCTTTGCACCCAGTTCCTGCGCGTGGCGGGTCAGTTCGGCGGCGTCGGGGTAGGAGGTTTGTCCTGTGCCCACAATCACCCGCGAAAAATCGATGTCCGTTTCTGCAAGATCGTCCAGCAAGCGACGTCGCTCCTGAAGCGAAATAGAGGTGGCTTCGCCCGTCGTACCGAATAGCACGGTACCGTGTGAGCCATTTTCTTCCAGCCATCCGACATGCTGCGCCAGGCGCTCAGCATCTGGTCGCAAGTCCGCCGTAAACGGCGTCAGAGCAGCGGTCCATACACCCGATAGAGCCCTGGGAGCAGGCGCTGGCGATTCGGAAACAGGAGTAGCGGCAGTCAACTCGTTGGACAGGTTGGATGGCATGACAGACGTCAGCGTTGGGGCTGTTCTGGCGCGTTCAATACTACGTCGCCGAGAGGATTTTAAACTAATCCAGACAACCGGAGGCCTGTACGGGATTGTCCGTTGCGGCTGTGGGGGTATCACGCACGCGTTCGTCGTAGATTGAACGCCACAAACCGCGAAAGACCCCTTCCGTTCCAACTGCTTTCATGTCGCGTACCAGGACCGTTCTCTTGATTTTCGTCGCACTTCTCCTGCTCATTCTGGCCGGTCCCAGGGCGGAAACCGCCTTGGTTTGGACAGACGTTGCCGTGCCGGCAGAGGTGGACGCGTGGCTGGCGACCAAGGAGGCGGAACGGGGCAATGTGGAGCCGGGCAAGGAAAAGGGCATCGTATGGGCAGATTCGGTCGGGGTGCGAACGCCCCTCTCTGTCGTGTACCTGCACGGCTTTTCGGCTTCGCGCGTAGAGGCAGCGCCGTATCCGGACTCGGTGGCCGCCGCCCTGGGTGCCAACCTTTTCTACACCCGTTTGGCGGGACATGGACGGGATGGCGATGCGTTTGGGGCCTCCACAGCGGAAGAATGGTATCAGTCAACTGTGGAAGCGATCCGTGTGGCCGAGGCCATCGGGGATAGCATTGTTGTGATAGGATTGTCCACCGGGGCCACGCTGGCAGCCGCGGCATCGCTCGAGCCGGAACTCAGTCGGCGGTGGAAAGCGCAAATCTGGATCAGCCCCAACTTCACCATCCATGATCCCCGATCAGAGATGCTGCTCTGGCCCTGGGGGCATGTCCTGCTGCGCCTGATCCAGGGAGAAACCTACGCTTGGGAGCCACAGAACGAGCGGCATGCCCGCATCGGGAATACGGAATATCCCTCACGGGTATTGCTGGAGGTATCCTCGCTGACGGACGCCGTGCGTGAGCTGCCTTTCGGAGATATCAGCGTGCCGACTTTTTTGATGTATTCGAAGGATGACACCGTAGTGGATCCTGGGGCCACGGAGCGACTCTACGGAGATATCACAGCGCCGAAGGACAGCGTTCTCGTGCGCCGCGCGCTCGACAGGAACATGCATGTGCTGGTGGGGGATGCGCTGGGGCCGGAAAACACACTCCCACTCGCGCGGCGCACGACGGATTGGCTCAATACCTTCTAAAACTCATGCGTCAGCCGCAGCATGGCCAGGCGTCCGATTTCGGGCACGAAGACGAACTCGCGGTGCCGGTTGTCGGTCAGGTTCTGGATGGTCAGGTTGACCATGGTGTCCTTTGAGAACGGCACGGTGTAGTAGAGGGAAGCGTCCACGACGAAGTAGGACTCGACGCTACCGACGTAAACATCGCTGCGCACTCTGAATCCGTCTACGTAGCGTGCGCGGATGGACCCTCCCAGATCGCCCTCGGCGCCATCGTAGAAGGCCTGGAAGCCCGCTTTGTAGCGCGGGGCATTAAGGGAAATATCCGCGATGCCGTCCACGTTTCGGAAGTAATTGTCGCTGAGCCACGAGCCCATGAGGCCCACGCGTAGCTGCCGCGAGAGGAACATCATCAGGTTGGCATCGATGCCATTGATGGTTACCTCGCCGAAGTTGCGACGCATGAGCATGACGGCGGTGGGGTCGAAGGCTTCTTCGGGCGAGACGGTGCCGAATGGAATGGCACCGGCGAGCCCGCCCGCAATCAGGAAGGCCACCTCGTTCGTGGGATCTCCATCCTGGTTGGCGTAGGGCTGCCCGGACTGATCAAGGGCCAGCAGCGCGTCCCGAGCAGCTACGTTTTCCGGTAGGGAGAGCGCCTGGCCGACCGACCGGAGGAGTGCGGCGTTCAAGCTGCCGCCTTCAATGAAGACGTTGGGCGTGCCCACGAGGTAGGGCCCTTTGAAGTCAGAAACGGTGCTGCGGTAAGCATCCAGGCTTACGATGAGGGCGCGGTTGATGAGGCCTTTGTAGCCGACCTCGATGGTGCGGGTACGGGTGATGTCCAAGGTTGGTACGTCCCGGACCGTACGCACCGGATTGAAGGATTGGCGCTCAAGATCAAGGGTGCGCATTACGGTACCCACACTGGAGACCTCCGTGGGTAGTACGGCATCGAGGGCGGCTGAAATGCCTGCAGCAGCGGCGGCATCCAGGGCGCCGGAGCTGACCAGGTTCTCTGCCAGACCGGCCACGGCCGACCGCCGGGCCACCTCCCACATAACATTGATGAAGGTGGGATCGTCCAGGTCGATGTAGTCTGATTCGGTCAGGCCGCGCGGGTCGAGAGGGGCAAACGGCGAGCGGAAGCGCGGACGGCCATCGGCCGAGCGGTTGAAGGTGAATCCGCTTTCCATGCCCTGTACGCGCAGGTCGGTTTCCGGAGCGAACCCGAGCAGCGGCGCCATCTGTCCCAGGGTGAACACATCCCTAAGGCCCAGCAGATCCGAGAACAGGTCGTTGGGAAGGGGGGTGACAAATGCTTTGTTGAAAGTGGCGCGGAGGGTGTGGTTGGGGGCGGGTTTGACCACGAGCGCGGCGCGCGGAGAGAACGTGGTCCGTTCCATCCGATCATGGTAGTCGACGCGCGCCGCGCCCACCAGGCTCAGCCACGTCCTGACGTCCCAGTCGGCCTGCAGGTACGTGCCCACCTCGGCCACGTTGTCGTCATTCTCATTTCGGCCGTTGACCGTGCCTTCGCCCTGCGGCACGGTATAGAGCGCATCCGCGCCATAGGTCAGTTGCAGATGCGGCGTGGGCAGCGTGTAGTGCTGCACCTGCGCCACGACCATGCGCGAGACGTCCGTGAATTGCTGGCCGGTACGCAGGAAGTACGAATCACCTGTGTGCAGGAGGTTGGCATACGTCTGCGCAAAGAGCCGCCCGCGCTGGTATCGAATCTGTCCGTATCCGATGCGGGCATTATTTATCTGTGCGGCGCCTGTGGGCGTGATCTCAATGTTGTCCCCGAGCGTCATACCGGCGTTAACCGACAGCGTCCCACCGGCCACGTCACGTACCTCCAGAGCGCCGTTTAAGGCCAGATTCCGGACCGTAAAGTCCCGCTGTCCGATCTTCAGCGTGTCGGCAAGCGCCCCATTCTGAATCGCTTGCGCCCGGGCGGCCAGTTCTTCGGGGTCTCGGTATTCGAACTCGTCGCCCGAGTAA
>JAFMNH010000112.1:4163-8292 GCA_017859335.1 Rhodothermales bacterium
CGAGTAATACTGCCCCGAAAACTTGTAGCCCACGCGGTTGCCCCGTGTCCCGGCATAGCGGAATGAGCCCAATTTGATGTCCTGCTGGCCACCAGCCAATGAGACGGAGGCGCCCTGCGAGTCGAAAGGGCTGAGCGTCAGCATGTGGACTACGCCGTTGGCGGCGTTCGGGCCGTAGAGCGCCGAGGCAGGTCCGCTGACCACTTCGATCTGTTCGATATCCCCATCGGCCATCGGGATGAGCTGCAGGGCCGTCAAGCGCACGGACGGCGCCCGGGCAATCCGATTGTCCACAAGTGTCAGCAGGGAGCTGGCCAGGTTGTCGTTGAATCCGCGCACCACAACGCGAGAGGAAATCAGGCCCGTGTTGACGATGTCGACCGCCGGCACCGATGCCAGGTGGGTGGCCGCGGTAAGGGCAGTACGGGAGCGTAGTTCCTTGGGCTCAAGGACGCTTACCGCCGCGGGGGCATCGAGCAACTTTTCGGGTTGTCGCGACGCCGTAACGGTAATGGGGTTGATGAGCTGCCCGGTGGGCACCAGACGTATTTCAAGGGTCTGCTCATCGGCCTCGGTCAGGGTGATGGACTCTTGCGTCCACGCCTCGTATCCCACGTAGGATACCACAATACGGTACTCACCGGCTGGTACGGTCAGTTCAAAACGCCCCTCCACATTCGCGGCCATACCGGTGTCGATGGCGCGACCTTCGACGGATCTGCCCGTGATATGCACGTTGGCTCCGGGGAGCGTCTGTCCGGATTCATCATCGAAAACCTGTCCGGAAAGGGTGGCTCGGTTCAGATCCGATGCAACGGTTATGCCGGGAAGTAGCGTTACCCTGGCAAACAGGACGCTTGTCAGTAAAATAAAGGCGAGAGGTGGGCGCATGGGCAGCGGCGAGATGACTGAGACGTCTTTCTCCGGGTTTCTTCCCGGGGAAACATCGACAATGTCCTTTGCCTTTTCAAGTCACCGCCCTTTGCAGTAGGGCATGGATGGGCGAACTTGCCCGCTCATCAAACCAGGGCCCTGCCTTGTCCTCGCATCCCTTCGAAAAGGCGCCCCGCCGCACGCTCTTCCGGTTGTCCGTACCGGTCCTTTTTTCCCTGGTGGCCGAGCCCATCACGGGACTGGTGGACACCGCCTTCGTATCGCGCCTCGGGGCCGTTGAGTTGGCTGCCTTGGGTGTGGGTACGATGGCCCTGTCGTCCGTGTTCTGGATCTTCAACTTCCTGGGGGTGGCCACGCAGACGGACGTAGCCCAGGCTGATGGTCGGGGACAATCCCATACCGGCGGCGCCATTACCGGCCTGTCGATGGCGCTTTCTCTCGGAATCGGCGTCGGGTCGGCCCTGCTGCTGTGGCCTTTCGTTTCTCAGGTCACCCACTTGCTGGGCGCCGCAGATGCGGTCCAACGGGCTGCGGACACCTATATATATGTGCGTTTGTGGGGTTCTCCTGCCATTCTGGTGACCATTGCCGGGTTCGGGGCGCTGCGCGGCGTGCAGCGCATGCAGGTGCCGCTCTGGATTGCGGTGGGCGTGAATGTGCTGAATATCATTTTGGACGCCCTGCTGATTTTTGGATTCGGGCCGATTCCTGCAATGGGGATTGAGGGCGCGGCCGCAGCCACGGCCATTTCCCAATGGGTTGGGGCTGCCGTGACGTGGTTGGTCGTGCGTCGGGTGATGGGCGCGCGCGTGGTCTGGGACGGCGAGCGTGCCGGGCGCCTCTTTCGGGTGGGATGGGACCTTTTTCTGCGCACCGGAGCCTTGACGCTGTTCCTGCTTGTGGCCACGCGCGAAGCCACCCGTCTGGGCGCCGAAGCAGGCGCAGCCCACCAGGCCATTCGCCAGTTCTGGATGTTCACCGCGCTCTTCCTGGACTCGTTTGCCATTGCCGGGCAGAGCCTGGTCGCGTTTTTTGCGGGCAACGGTCGCCTGGCGGCTGCCAGGCGCGTTGCCCGCACCATCCTCGAGTTCTGTTTCGGATTCGGCGTGGTGTTGATGGGGGTGATGTGGGTCGGGGAGGGCCTCATTGCCCGCCTGCTCGTTCCGGAATCCGCGTTGGTCGCCTTCGGATCCGCATGGTGGTTGGCCCTGTTGTTCCAGCCCCTCAACGCCCTGGCCTTCGGTACGGATGGCATCCACTGGGGCACGGGCGACTTCGCCTTCCTGCGCAACGCCACCGTGGTGGCTACTGCGCTGAGCGTGGCGCTTCTGTATCTGATCGGCGCCTGGACGGGGTTGACGCTGTCGGTGGTTTGGGCCGTCACAGGCTTCTGGATTGGCGTGCGGGCCCTTTTTGGCGTGGGTCGCGTCTGGCCGGGGTCTGCGACAGCGCCCCTGGGCCCTCGTCAGGCGGTGGAAAAGTGAGCCTCGCATCTGGGGGCTCTGTCCGGTAGTTTTGGACTCGCTGAAACGCGGCTCATCGCCCCCCATCATCCCAACCCAGTCATCATGCCATCACCCCACTACGCGCGCGTTAAGGAGTTCATGCAGAAAGTCGGGCAGGACACGCCCGAGGGCGCTGTCATCCCGGATGAAAAGATCCGCATCCTGCGCGCCAAGCTCATTCTGGAAGAAGCGCTGGAGACCATCGAAGCCATGGGGGTGACGGTGCATTCGAACGGCCACGAAGTAACCGAGGAGGGCCTCGAGTACGCGGCGCCGAATGCGGTGGATCTGAAAGAAGTCGTGGACGGCTGCGCGGATATTTCCGTGGTGACCATCGGAACGCTGATTGCGTTCGGCGTGGACGATGAGCCGGTGCTCGAAGAGGTGGATGCGTCCAACCTGCGCAAGTTCGGCGAGGGCAGCTATCGCCGCGAGGATGGGAAGTGGATGAAGCCGCCGGGATGGACACCGCCGGACATCCTGGGCGCGATTGACAAGGGCTGGGGCCGATGAGATCCGCGCTGCTGGCGGCATTGGCGCTGGTTTTCATGGTGATGGAGCCTCGGGAGCCCGAGGTTACCGCCGTGCCGATGCCGGACGCGGGGCATGCGGGCGAGGCATATCTCACGCGGACACCGGATGGCAGTGTGCTGGCCTCGTGGATTGAGCGTCACGGGGACGAAGCCCGTATGGTTGTTGCCCGGCGCGACGGTGCGGGTTGGTCCGAGCCCGTAGGCATTGCTCGCGGGAGCAATTGGTTTGTGAACTGGGCCGACGTGCCGTCCGTGGCCATGCATCCAGGTGGGACGATGATGGCGCACTGGCTCGAGCGGTTGGGCGAAGGCCGCTATGCGTATGGTGTACGGTTTTCGCTGTCGACGGATGAGGGCCTGACCTGGAGCGCGCCGGAATGGCTGCATGCGGATCTGAGCGCCACGGAGCATGGATTCGCCCGCATGATCCCCTTCAAGGATGGGTTCCTGGCCGTCTGGCTGGACGGGAACGGGTACGCCGCTGGGCGTCGTGAAATGGCCGTGCACGGACGGACGGTGGGCCTTGATGGCATGCTGGGGCCGGAAACGGTCATTGATGCCCGGACGTGCGACTGCTGTCCGACGGAATTGGTGGCGCTCCCTGACGGTCGCGCCGCAGCCATCTACCGGGACCGCTCCAGCGAAGAAATCCGGGACATGGCGCTGTCCGTTTTTGATGGCAGCGCGTGGTCGGAGCCGACCGCCTTGCACGAAGACGCGTGGCAGATCAATGCCTGCCCTGTCAACGGGCCAGCGGCTGATGCCTCAGGCGATGCCGTGGCGGCAGCGTGGTTTACGATGGCCACGGGGTCTCCGGAGGTGTGGTTCCGCTTCCTCGATGCGGGGAGCATGGACGCCATTTCGGAGCCGGTGCGCTTCGACATGGGGCGCCCGGCCGGTCGGGTGGCAGTGCGTATGGAAGATTCAGATACGGCTGTGCTTTTGTGGATGGAAGGCGGGGAGGAGAATGTCTCCGGGTTGTATGTGCGCCGTGTTTACCGGGATGGGAGCATGGGGGAGGCGGTTCGGATTGCATCAACGTCCACGGGCCGGGCCGTCGGCTATCCGCGCTTGGAGCGCGATGGCGATGGGTGGCTCGTAGTCTGGACCCAACCCGCCGAGACGGCCGACGACCCGGCCCGCCTCAAAGCCGTTCATATCCGCTTCGACGCATGAACCGCCCATCGAATAGGCCTT
>JAFMNH010000016.1 GCA_017859335.1 Rhodothermales bacterium
ATGAGCCGTCTCCGAAAGCCCACAGGCACTGTCCATCAGCGCCAGTCAGATCGGCTTCAAAGCGTATGATGTCACCCGGAAATCCAGCATACGGGCTGTGCGAGATGGTCGTGATTCGGGGCGGTTCGACCCGATCACGTACGTTGACGCGCGACTGCAGCACGATACGCTTTCGGGGTCCGCTTACACGTGCCACGACAGTGTAGATACCCGCCTGGCGGTAGGTATGGCGAATGGCCTGACCCGTTGTCATGCGGCCGTCACCCAGCTCCCAGGATACATCATACAGGGAGGGGTCCAGGGTCGTCTCGACGACAAAAACGTCCTCCTTGCCGGTATCGAGGAACCCGGGGACAGAGAGGGTGACTTCGCTCAGGGTATGCGTGCGGGCAGGTAGGGCATAACGCATACTGAAAAGCATGGCATGCAGTGCGTCAGCACCGCTGCCGGATGTAGCCTGGTCTGCAGCCCGATCCGGTAACACAGCCAATGTGCGGAGTTGAACGCCGAGCCGGACCGGCCCGATCGGTCGGAAGATCCCCATGGAAAAGGAGGGGCCTGCGCCCTGTCGACGCAAGCCATTGATCTGTCCACGAACAGATCCAAGACCAAGTCCGACAAAGGGCTCCAAGCTGCCCAGGCGCCAGGGGTGATGGTGATATTCGATGGCCAGCGTCGAGCGTCGTGAGGTGCTGATGGCGGGGTCGATGGGTGCGAGTCCGGATGCGGAAGTCAGGATGCCGGGGAAAACGCCTGTTGCCCATGACACAAGAATATCACCCTCGGAGGACCACCGGTAGCCAACACCCAGGGCCATCCCCGGACCCATTCTGTCGGACAACCCCTTCAGTCCCGATTCGCCTTTCCAGGGCCTGTCCCCTTTGTACAGCACCGCGGTGCTGGACCCTTCCACGAAGAAACGTTCCCGGGCCGATCGGGGGGACTCGGAAACAACCTGAGCGCGTGCATCAAGGCAGAGCAGAAACAGGAAGAAGGGAAGAAAGCGCACGGTATCGGGTGGATTCGCTGTCTGAGTCTGGAACGGGGACGTACTCCGCCCGAGAAAAGACGGCACACATGGTCATGATTACACGGTCATGGATCTCCGAAGGGTTCCAATACCATGCGTGCTTACGCCAGTAGAGGTAGCCACTGTTCCGCCACCCAGAACCCAAGAAACGTACCGACTGCATACCCCAGCGAGCCGATCAGGATGGATGGCAGTACCAGGTCTTCCCGTCCGAGACTTCGAGCCAAGGCCAGGGCTGACGTACCCCCACCAACATTGGCCTGCGAGGCAATCGAGGCGATAACCGGGTTGACGCGGAAGATCCAGGCCAGACCATACACGAGCAGTCCATGCACGAGAACCGTGACGATCGTAAACACAAGCAGTGTGCTGCCGAGGCTGCCCAGGCCACGCATGGCACCCAGATCGCAGAAGGCACCGATGACGCACAGGAAGAGATAGACGGCGAACATTCCCATGACCTTCAGTCCTGGCAGGCGGGAAACACCGGGCACCTGAGCCAGCAGCAGGGCAGTACCTGTCAGGAAGAGTGCCGACGGGATGGCGGGGAAGAGTGCGGCTATCTGCTCCGAAAACCATACCGCGCCCAGACCGAGGGCCAGGACCACACCCACATCGAGTGGGTGCATGGTTTCGGTGTCCTCCTGCTCCCCCGTGCTGACCTCGCCGATCATTCCACGCATGGTTTCGCCGGGACGCTTCGGCCACCAGCGATGGGCAGCCCGGGGCACGGCAATCGATACCACCATCCAGAGTGTTGTTACAATATTGTCGACAACGATGGACCCGCCGTAGAGCACACCTTCTTCCATGACACCATAATGCAGCCCCAGGGTATTGAAGTTGACGCTTCCGCCCGTGTAGGTGCCGACAAACATGCCGCCAAGCGCGCTGTAGAGCGGGCCGATCGATTCGGGTCCATTCACGACCCACATGCCGGCAAACACACCCACGGCTGTGGCCAGGCTGCCAAGCAGGAACATCAGGATGATCGATCGGCCCGCCTTCATGATATCCCTCAAGTTGATGGGCAGAAGCAACCAGAATATGGCGAGGGGGGCTACCGTATCGAAAATGAACGTATAGGCTTTGATGGGCTCCGAAGACGAGGACCCAGTAGGCAGAAGCCCCACGTTGGCCAACAGGGCTGTGAACAGAATGACCAGGAGCGCCGTCCCGAAGTGCTTCAGGAACGTTTTCCGGACGAGATACTCGGTCAGGAATATGACGGCGCTGAGGACGCCGATGATGTAGGTCGCTTCCGTCATGGATTGACAGGCATCGAAGACAGCAAGGTGGGGACCAATCTCCTGCGGTTTCGTTCAATCAGCTGAACCAGTCCCCCCGTGCGCATCAGGTGTTTCGGGGACCGAAGTATCGCAAACAGAGCCCCTTTGTCCAAACCTGTCGCCATGCTGCTGCCTGAGGAACGCTCCCGCTATGCTCGCCATTTGTTGTTGCCGCAACTCGGTGAAGCTGGTCAGGAGCGGCTGCGTGATGCATCCGTCCTCGTCGTAGGTGCGGGTGGTCTCGGTTCACCTTTGCTGTTGTACCTCGCTGCAGCGGGTGTGGGTCGCATCGGCATCATGGATGATGACACGGTCAGCCTGAGCAATCTGCAGCGGCAGGTCCTGTTCGGGACAGAAGATATCGGTGCTCCCAAAGCCCTCGTAGCAGCCGAGAAGCTGCAGCAAATCAATCCTCACGTCATCCTCGAGCCCATCGTTGAGCGCCTCACCCGTGAGAATGCGATCGACCGGATCGGCTTCTATGACGCTGTTGCCGACGGCACGGACAACTTTGCCACCCGGTACTTGGTCAATGACGCATGTGTCCTGACCGGCCGGCCGTCCATCTATGGCTCCATTTACCGTTTTGATGGGCAGGTATCGGTCTTCGGCCTGGAAGGTGGACCCTGCTATCGATGCCTGTTTCCGGAGCCCCCTCCTCCTGGAACAGTGCCTTCGTGCGCGGAGGGTGGCGTACTGGGCGTGTTACCCGGATTGGTCGGTACCTTGCAGGCTACCGAGGTCATCAAATGGATCACGGGGATGGGCGAGGTGCTCAAGGGCCGGCTCCTGATGGTCGACGCCCTGACCATGGAAATGCGCACGTTGCATGCCGAACGTGATCGGGATTGTCGAGTTTGTGGGGATTCGCCGGATATTGTGGAACTACAGGATTACGAGGCCTTTTGCGGGGTGCCTTCGGCCCTAGCAGACGGGACTTCTACGGTATCCGCTGCTCCCACTCGCCAGACCGACCCATCGCCCATGTTTTTTGGACCCCGTGTTCCCCAGATATCCGCTACGCAATTGAAGCATATGCGCGAGGCTGAAGAGGACTTTTTGCTCCTCGATGTACGCGATCCCAGCGAGCTGTCCATTGCTGATCTGGGAGGTCAGTGCGTACCCATGGATGAGCTTTCCGACCGCCTGCCCGAAGTGGCTCCGGACAAGGATGCCCGGATCGTGGTCATGTGTCGCTCCGGTGCCAGGTCAGCCCATGTGGTTGCCTGGATGCTCAAGCAGGGGTATACGGATGTGCTCAATCTCGACAAAGGTATCATCGGATGGTCCCGGGATGTGGATCCGTCTGTACCGGTATACTGATCCGGAATCGCACGTACGGCCTGTCCCCTTCATGCATATCTCTGACGGTGCTCCCATGCTCCAAGGTATCTTTCGCCTTGCGCTGCTCCTTACGATTCTGGCGGTCCCCGATGCATCTGCCCAACAGCCAATCAACCTGCCCCGTATGGCAGGATCAGTAGAACTGGATGGGTATGCGGATGAAGCGGCCTGGCGAGGCGTGGCGCCCCTAGACTTGACAATGTACGAGCCGATCTCGGGTGGGGTCGTGACCGAGCGAACGGAAATCAGGGTGGCCTACGACGACGATTTCATCTACGTGGCGGGCAGCATGTTCGACACGGAGCCGGAACAGATTCGCGCCAACACCCTCTATCGGGATCGGTATTCAGGCGATGACACCTTCGCCATCGTCCTGGATACATTCAATGACAATGAGAACGCGCTGTGGTTCTTCACCACGCCAACGGGTGTCCGCTTCGATTATGCGGTTTCGGATGATGCCGATGGCGGCGGTGGCGGAGGGATGGGAAGTGCCGTGAACAGGTCCTGGAATACGTTCTGGGACGTGGTCACGAAGGTCGATGAACGCGGCTGGTTTGCTGAAATGCGGATTCCGTTCTCCAGTCTGTCGTTCCAGGAAGTCGATGGCCGTGTGGATATGGGGATGATTGTGTATCGCTACATCTCCCGAAAAGGCGAGCGCCATGTCTACCCGCCCATTCGCCCCAACTGGGACCTGGGCTTTGCCAAACCCTCCCAGGCTGCCAAAGTGCGCCTGGAAGGAATCCGGTCCCAGAAGCCACTGTACGTCACGCCCTATGTGACCGGTGGCAGCACGGGACTGCATACCCTCAACGAGTCGGGCACTGCGTACCGCTTCGACAGTGAGTTCACGCGACAGGCGGGCGTGGACTTCAAGTATGCGCTGACGAGCAACCTGACGCTCGATGCCACGATCAACACGGATTTTGCCCAGGTCGAGGCCGACGACCAGCAGGTCAACCTCTCCCGCTTTTCGCTTTTTTTCCCAGAAAAGAGACAGTTTTTCCAGGAGCGCTCGGCGCTTTTTGAATTCTCCACCGGGCGCCGGGACCGCCTCTTCCACAGCCGGCAGATCGGTATCAATGATGGTCAGACGGTACGCATTCTAGGGGGCGGGCGGCTGGTCGGTCGGGTCGGGGAGTGGGATATCGGCCTGATCAACATGCAGACTGAGGCGCAGGGCAACCTGCCGGCCGAGAATTTCGGGGTGCTCCGTGTGCGTCGGCGCGTGGTCAATGACCAGTCATACGCCGGGGTCATGGGCACCAGTCGCCTCGGCGATGACGGCTCCTGGAATGCTGCCTACGGCGCGGATGCCGTCATCAGACTGGGCGATTTCGAGATCCTTGAAATGAAGTGGGCACAGACGCTTGATGATGCCCTCAGTGATGCGAATGGTGTGTCACTGACCGGTTCAGCCTACGGATCCGTACAGTTGCAGCGTCGGACCGACATCGGTTGGTCCTATCGCACGGGCGCTTCGTTCGCCGGGCGGGATTACCTGCCCGGGGTTGGCTTCGTTCAGCGTACCGACTACTGGCAGTATTCCTGGGACGTCCAGTACGGGTGGTTGTCCCCGGATCAGGCCAAGCTGCGGACGCACGATGGTTCAACGTACGGGAGTGTCTACTTTCGCAACGCGGATGGATCGCTTGAATCCCTGCGCGCCGGAGGCAGCTGGGATTTTGCCTTCAAGTCCAGCGCCAGCGCTCGCATCAGTGCCAATTACCTGATTGAAGATCTACTGGAGGAGGTGTCATTTCCCGGGGAGACTACGGTTCCTGCAGGGAGATACGGTTTCGTTGAGTCCCAGGCGCGATACGAGATGCCGGAGGGTTCGCTCTTTCGCGGGCAGGTCGATGTCCGGGCCGGCACATTCTACGACGGTACCCGATACGCGATCGGACTCGAGCCGACGTGGAACGTGAACCGGTTCATTGAACTGGCTGGAGACTACGAGTTCACCCGACTCGAATTTCCGGAAAGGGACCAACAGGCCAATATCCACCTGGTGGGTGTTCGCTCCCAGATCGGCCTCAACACGAAGTTGTCCCTGAACGCGTTCGTGCAGTACAACACGGCGGCCGACATCGTGGCATCGAACGTCCGGTTCCGCTACAACATGGCCGAGGGCAATGACCTTTGGGTGGTCTACACCGAGAACCTGAATACGGACCGTTTCCGTGACTCGCCAGCGCTTCCAGTATCCCGAAACCGTACGCTGTTGCTCAAATACACGCATACGTTCATCCGGTAATCGACACCCTCGTTGGCAGGTCGCCAAGAGCGTTCTCCGTATTCATACCGAGCATCAGATCGAGCAAGTCCGGCCGGATCGAAAAATTACGGTGCTTAAACATGCCCCGCGTCTGGACAAGGTGCACGGGCTGTCAGACATCCCCTGTGCGCCGACGGTTATACCCATGAAAAAACCCCGGCTCTGTTTGTCAGAACCGGGGTTTACGCGTGTGGAGCTAAGCGGAGTCGAACCGCTGACCTCTTGAATGCCATTCAAGCGCTCTACCAGCTGAGCTATAGCCCCTCGTGGTGCCGCGTCCCTGCAGCGGAGCGTCTGGGCGCCCGGGACACCAGCGAATCGCAAGATACGGCCTTGAACGCGCATCTGGCAATCACAGGGTAACTGGTCAGAGCCCGATCCATCATCATTTCACGAGAAGATGCCGGGGTTGCGTGAGGTAAAGAGGGAGGTCATCGTGCCGATGAAGGCTGAATACAGGGCGGACCCTATCCACAGACCGGTGACCAGGAACGCGTTGCGAGTGCCTGACTGCAATGCCAGGAGGGTCACGAAAATTCCGTTGTGTACCAAGGCCACCACCAGGCTTCCCAAGAATGCCTGCCGAGGCAGGATGAGCAACGCCTCCCGCTCCGAACTTGGGAAAAGGCCCAGCGTGAAGCCTATGATGGTTTTGACCAGCATGTGCAGCCCCCAGGTGTTGTAGACGGCATCCAGAAGGAAACCCAGCACAAAACCTCCGATGGCACCCCAATGGCGCCCCTTCCGAACACCCAACCATGCCACGAACAAGAGGACGGCATCCGGATAGGTACCCCACAGCGTAATGCGCCCCAGGATGAGCCACTGTGCCGCGAAAATACCAAGGCCGGTCAGGAAGATGCGAAGAAAGGCAGGCATGGGGGCAATGGAACAGGGTAGCCTGTGCGTGGAGCCGAAAAGGTACGAAGGAGGGAGCGCTTTCCTTGCGATTCCGAATGGAAACATCGTGTGGAACATGCCTTTATGCATCGGGTTCGGAGCCTCAGAAGACTCGCCCGGGGTCTCACCAATCCATTCCGAAGCACGCATCATGGCAGAAGGGAGCAAGCGAAACGGACGCCGCCGTCGCCCTGCACGCGCACAAGGCAAGGGCCGACGCGTGATGGTTTTTGAGCGGCGCAATTACATGCTGCTTCTACTCGGACTGTTGCTGATCATCTCCGGATATGTCCTTATGCGGATGGAGAACGAGGTCGATGGCTTCGTTTCCCTGTACGTCGCCCCCCTGATGATCCTCGGAGGTTACCTCGAGATCATCTACGCCATTCTGTGGCGACCCAAGCAAAAACAGACAGCTGAAGCGGCTCAGTAAAGCAGGTAGGGGCGGCGCTGCGCTTCGAACGTGGCCATGTCCTCCTCCCAGCTCCATGCCCAGGCGTCACGATCCATGCCGCCCTTGATGCGCTCAAGGGTTTCCCCCGAACCGGAAAGCAAGGCCATCCAGCGTTCGCGGAAGAACGAGTCTTTCACGCTGTCCGGCGCCATCCGGTACATTCGCCCCACCAGATCCAAGCCTGTTGCTACCGCATCCACGGAGTCGGGGTCGGTGATGCTAATGTGCAAGGACCCCAGCTCCGTGTCCTTCCATTTGGGATTCGAGGCTGCGCCGGGAATACGTACGGGCGTCACATTACCCGCTTCGATACGCAGGCCGGGCGTTCCCCATTTCCGAAGGTCTGCGGCTAATGCATCGGCATCCAGCCACGGAGCACCTACGGTAAGGAACGGGGCTGGCGTGCCCCGTCCCTCGCTTGCCGTCGTGGCCTCGAAGAAACAGGTGCCGGGGTAGATCATGGCCGATTCGAACGAGGGCAGGTTCGGACTCGGGGCAATCCAGTGCAGCCCCGTCTCCGGCCAAAGCATGGCTCGTTCCCACCCATCCATTTCGACAACACGCAGATCCAGATTCTTCACGCCAGGTACCCAGTCCTTGCCCTGGATCATGCGAGCCAGTTCTCCGACGGTCAGTCCATGGCGAACGGGGATCGGATACTGGGAAACGAAGGAGACCAACGAGTCCGGGCGCAGATAACCCGCCATGCGTTCACCACCGAGAGGGTTGGGGCGGTCCAGTACGATGAACGGTACGCCGGCCTCGGCGGCCGACTGCATCGACAGCCCCATGGTGGATATGAACGTGTAGAACCGCGCGCCGACGTCTTGGATGTCGAAAACAAGGGCGTCTAGGCCCACCATCATGTCTGGCGTAGGACGGCGGTTTTCGCCGTACAGGCTGTAGACCGGAACCCCCGTTGCGTCATCGATTCCATCAGCGATTTTCGCACCGGCGTCCTCGTCTCCGCGGATGCCGTGCTCCGGACCGAATAACGCTCCCAGCTCTACCTCGGGCGCCTCATGGATCCATTCAATGAGGTGCTTCTCGCCCGAGCGGGCAGTGTGATTGACCACGAGCCCCACTCGCATTCCATCAAGCGCATCGAATCCCGAGGCCACCAGGCGGTCAGCGCCGGTGGAAACGAGGGCGGGCGGGCGGTCGGCGGCATCTGAAGATGCGCCGTCCGCCCGCCCGCCAGGAAGAGTGCAGGCCGTGGCTGCCAGTAGCAGCACCGCCATCACACACAGCTCAACCGCCGTGATTGACGATTTCGTATTCCGGGAAGAAGTAGTTGGCTTCAATCCGTCCGTTTTCAACAGAGTCCGATCCGTGGGCAATGTTCTGTCCCTTGTTGTCTGCAAACAATTTGCGGATCGTACCCTCGGCAGCTTCTTCAGGATCCGTAGCGCCGATCAGTTCACGGTAGTCGGCTACGGCGTTCTCTTTTTCCAGGACCATGGGAACGCAGGGGCCTGACGTCATGAAGTCAACCAGTTCGCCAAAGAACGGACGCTCCTTGTGAACGGCATAGAAACCTTCGGCTTCTGCGCGGGAGAGCTGGACCATTTTAAGGGCGCGGATAGTGAATCCGGCTTCCTGGATGCGGCGGGTTACTTCGCCGATGAGGTTCTTGCGGACACAGTCCGGCTTCAGGATGGCAAGCGTGCGTTCTACGGCCATGGCAGTGGGAAACTGTTTGGGTTTCATTGGAAAGTTTCAGTCCGTCCTAACGCCCGCAGTCTGCACAGGGATGCCTGTCGGCGGGGAAGAAGTCATGAATCGCGCAGGAGCTGCAGGTCTCCTACGGAGCGACCACCGGTTCGACGGCCAGCAGGATGGAATAGGCAGAGGCGCGCCGTTCCGTGTTTTCTTCCGGGTATGGATCCACCTGCAGCAGCTGGTAGCGATACCCGTTGAACTGGATGATATCGTTGACGACGTAGGGCGTGGCAACCAGACCCGGGATCTGGACCACGATCTGGGAGCGTTCTGATTGGTTGTCGATGATGGTCAGCAAGATACCTGCGCGCCCTGCCTGAACACATTGTACCGTTCGCAGACACCGGTCATCCTCCATGACGGTGGTGAATTCGATGGCCAGATCTGTTCCGTCCACGATCACCCGCTGTCCGTAGCCAAGTTCGAAGGGCGTCCCTGCTGCGACCACCCGGTCGGCTGATGTGCCGCCTGGCGGTCCGTGGTCGACGCTGAAGTCCCGACACCCTGCGGCAGCCAACATGCACAGCAGGATCGCTGCTCCCAGCAGCAAGCGGGTACCCTGCACCGTATACCAGCGGACTTTGATACAACCCCGGGCAGGTGCGAGGCTGGCGTCCTCGGCTGTCCTCTGGTGAATGGGCATACAATAACCGGACGAATGGGTCGTGTTCACACGGCACCAAGAAACCACGCCACTGGCACCATCTGCAACCTCAAACCCCTCATCGGCTGTAAAGACGGACCCACCTGTCTCCATCATGACGTGATTCGCCATCAGGCAGGCACTTCTCCGAATCATCCCCCTGCTTGCATCCAGGTTCTGCGAGGAGGAGATTGCTGTGGTACCAGACCCCGTGTTTCCTGATGCTTGATTGGCCCGCCTTCCGTGCTCTTTTCCCAGCTCTCGAGGGGCGAACGTATCTGAACACCGCAGGCGGCGGGCCCATGGCAAGGGGTACGGCGCAGGCGGCTGCCAACTACTACGCCGAGTCGGTTTCCATGGGCGATCTGGGATGGGATGTGTGGCTGCAAAGGGCCCGGCGTGCCCGCGAGGATGTTGCGTCGTTTGTCGGAGGTCAGGCAGATCGAACGGCGTTCCTGCCCAATGCGTCGCTCGGTTTCAATATGCTGGCCAGAAGCCTGGGTCGGGAGGCCCGCATTCTGGCCCTCGATCAGGAGTTTCCTTCGTGCACGCTGCCCTTCCTTCGCGCCGGAGCGGATCTTCGCTTCATCAAGACATCTCCTGATGGCGCCATTGACGCCGACCATCTGACCTCCTCCTGGATTCCCGGAACTACCGCGTTTGTCATCAGCCATGTCCAGTATGCGAACGGTTTTCGAGCCGATCTGTGTGCCTTGGCATCCGTTTGCCACCATCACGGCGCGCTGTTTCTGGTAGATGCCACCCAATCGATAGGCGCATTCCCGCTGGACATGGAAACGATGGGAATCGATGCGTTGGTGTTCTCGGGCTACAAATGGGCAACAGCGGGATACGGCAATGCGGCATTTCTCACGGGAGACGGGTGGCCCCAGGCGGATCCCCCATTCGTCGGATGGAGGAGTGCACGCGATGCCTACGCCCTTGAAAACGACCGATTGGACGTGCTATCCGGAGGCATCGGTCACGAAATGGGACATCCTCCGTTTCCAGGGCTGTTCGCGCTGGCGGAGGCGCTGCGCATACTGGATACTGTCGGGCCGGAGAGGACCGCCCAACGGATCATCACCGTGGGCGGGTACCTGCTCCGTGCGTTGGATGAGCGTGGTATTCCCGTACGCAGTACCCGAGATGATGCCCACCGCTCGGGTATCCTTCTTCTGGATGTGGATGATGCCCCGGCTGTCTGCTCTGCATTGAAGGAGCACGAGATCTGGACGAGTGCGCGCGATGGTGGTCTTCGCGTGTCCCTGCACGGCTACAACGACACATCAGACATGGACCGCTTCCTGCAGGGATTGGACACCACCTTGGCCTGAGTCGGAAGTAGTCCCCTGCTTCGCGCGGAAAGATGCCTCAGACGGAGCCCTGTGCTTCGGCGAAAGGAGAAAACCATCGGGGGCCACTGCGAAGGGCGGCAGGCTCCCTGTCCGCATCCCGCTGCAACCAGAAAAGCAGGATGTCGTCTCCGAACGTGCGACGCTGGCTGATGTCAAGTACATGTTCCACCAGGCTGTCCACCGGTTGGGGCGAGCCATGGGCATGGCGAACGGCCTCCAGTACACCAGCCTCTCCCAATTGCTCGCCCGAGGCCATGGGCTGCTCGAGGAGCCCATCCGTATAGGAAACAAGGGCCGATCCCGGTTGGATTTCGATGGTCGTGTCGGTGTATTCCGCGCCCGGATCCAGCCCGAGGATCATGTCGGAATAGGGCACAATCTCGACCTTCTTCGGGCCGATCAACGCCGGTCGGCAATGCCCTGCGTTGGCATAGGTAACACGATGCTGCTCCGGCTCCCACCGCATGAGCAGCAACGAGGCGAATGTATCTTCGAGAAGGGGATCCTCGACCAGCACCTGATTGACCCGTTTCATCAACTCTGCCGGCGAATCCGTTGCGTCCAGCATCGTATGCAGGGCCGAGCGGATGAATCCCAGGAAACTGAAGGCATAGAATTTTGCCTGCAGGCCTTTCCCCATGACATCACCGACAGTGATGAAAAACGTACCGGGACGTGGTTCAATCCAATCGAAGATATCGCCGCCGCCGTGGTCCCGTGGCACATTGTGGAACCAGGATCGGTACCCGGCTGCCCGAGGCATGGTCTTCGGCATGAGTCGCTGGGAAAAGTCCTGCCCGATTCGCGCATCCAGATGGTTGCGGAACTGATCGGATCGCTCCAGCAGACGGTCTACCCTCGAGAGCAATTGCTCCATGTCGAAGGGCTTGGTGATATAGTCATCCACACCCATCCGCTGTCCCCGCCGGCGGCTGTCCTCGTCCGTCCTGGCTGTCAGGAAGATGAACGGGATGACCCGCGTATCGTGTCGTTCCTGCAGGGCCGCCTGTAAGGCAAAGCCATCCATCCGGGGCATCAGGATGTCCGAGATGATGAGGTCGGGCAAGTGCTCGTTGATGCGCTCGATGGCTTCTTTCCCATCGGCCGCGGTACGGACATCGTACTGCCTGCCCAGTCGGTAGCTCAGTAGCCGCCGCAGGGTGTGCTCATCTTCCACTATGAGAACGGAATGTCGAGGCATGAATCGGCGGTACTTGAAACAGTGAATACAAGTCGGTTGCTGCCCTTTCCGGTTGCGGCATATTCCACGATATCGGTAGCTGCATTGAGTAGCAGAAGCCCCATGCCTCGTTCCGGGAATGGGGTGAGTGTGCGGCGCTGGTATTCGATGCGCTCCCGGAAAGGAAAACCGCAGGAGTTGTCCTCAATCGCGCAGCGCAGCCGGCCATTAATCGGTGTGATTTCCAGTGTGATGAGTGCTTCCTCACCTGAGAAGTCAGCGTGTTGAACCAGGTTTGCGACCCATTCATGAACGGCCAGGCGAAGGAGCTGGATCGTGTCCGGTTCCACACCGGCGAAAAACGAATGCCCAGACTCCCACGTGTCGAAGAGCGCATGCAGGCGCTCTACGATCCCAGTGACACCGTTGAAATGATGACGGATGACATCCATCAAACGTTCCGAATAGGTGGCATGAATAGGCGATAAAAGCGGAAAAAAGGCATCATTCCAACGACTGAACAGCAGCCTCAACGGATGAAAACTGACGAAAGACCTTGTATGTGCGCGTCAGCTGTACAACCACCTGCACCGGTCGGGATGCAGCAGCGAACATGACGTGGCCGTTCGAGGAAGACAGGTTGCGATGGAGGGAGAAGATGGAGCCCAGTCCAGTAGAGTCAAGGACATTGGTTTCGCTGAAATCCAGGATGAAACGCCGGATACCCGTGTCTACCTGCTGCTGCACGATGGCCTTGAAGTCGGACGCGTTGCGGAAATCCAGCGAGGCACCGACCCGGATTACCACGGCATTCTGTCCTGCCTGCTCAATCGGAAAGTTCATGATGGTTGCGTGCGTGACCCGTTCTACTGCATGGTACCCAACGGCACCTACCCTTCACAATCGGTTGCCTTTGAGCAAACTAAAGCGCAGAAGGGATCGTATCATCCACTCCACAAGGGCATTTTGCTCCGTAAAAAACGGATGCTGCAATATATCACACCCCATGCGAACGCCCGCTACAGCGGCCTTTTTGTTTCTATTCCTGGGTTGGGCAGGGTGTCAGGTCCATGACCCCTCGGTAACCGTGGACATGCTCCGGGAGGACGATGCGCCCGCATCGGAAAGCTGGGAGACCACGATGATGATCATGGAGGAGGGGCTGAACAGGCTACACATGCGGGCCCATCACATGGCTCGGTTCGAGACCCCTGACAGCACATGGATGGTGCTCAGTGGAAGGGATGACGAGACAGATCGGGTTCGCGTGGTCCTTTTCGGCACCGAGGGTGATACCTCGGCGGTGGTCACGGCCCAGCGTATTGTCTGGCACGAACGGACTCGCCGCTTCGTTGCCCGTGGCGACGTGCGGGCAGAGGCAGGAGAGGAGCGCAGCCTGCGAAGCGAGCATCTGGCCTGGATGGAACGAACAGCCCGCATCGGTACGCCCGGCTTTGCCACCATTCGTACGCCGACCGAGACCCTGTCCGGGTATGGCCTGGATGCCGACGAGAACCTGACAGATTTTACGCTTGCGCGCGTGACCGGTACGGTACTGATCCCGGATGAGTAGAGCCGGGATGACATATACATTCCTACTCCTGCTATGCCTTGCAGCCCTGCCGGCACTGGGGCAGGATACCGAGGACGTCACCGAGGTTGAGGTGGCTTTCGATTCCCTGCGTGTTCGCACGGTTGCCGGACGGACCGTGGCCGAGTGGTTGCGTCCTGTGCTGAAGCAGGAAGATTTTCGCCTCAGCGCACATAACGGATTCGACGAGGGCAACGGTTTCATACTGTTCTGGGGAGACGTTGAAATAACGGAAGCCGGAGACACCATCCGCGCTGAACGGGTCCGGTATCAACGGGAAGACCGTATTGGCGAGGCACGTGGTGCCGTCCGCCTGACCGATGGCCAGGTTGTCCTCGAGGCGCCTTTTGCCCGCTACTTCTCCCGGGAAGAAGTCACAATCTTCGAGGAGGGGGTTACCTACCGGGACAGCACCTCGGTCCTTACAGCGCGGTGGGCGCGGTACGTGTCTGTCGAAAACCGCGCTGAATTTGCACGGGAGGTCACCCTGACGCAGAGCGACCTGACACTTTTCGCCGACTCCATCCTGCATGCCAGGGAGACGGAGGAAAGCCGGGCCTGGGGGCGAATTGCTGCCGATCATCTGAATGAGTCCGACTCCGTGCGCACCTTGATGCTTGCGGATTCCCTCTATCGCAACGCGTCGAGGGACTCCATCCGGGTGGCGGGCAACGCACGACTTCTCCGTCTTGATCCGGCAGGGCCGGATACGCTGGTCCTGCGCGCGACCTTCGTCGACCTGCCCCAACCGGGAATGCTTAGAGCCCGGGACTCCGTGGTCGTAGCGGCAGCAGCCTACGCCTTTCGGGCGGATTCCCTGGACAGCGAGCAAACGGAGGCGGGAGACACGAGGAGTCGATTATCCGGGAGTCCTTCCACCTGGGTACAGGATACGCAGGTCGTTGCCCAGCGCATGACCATGATGGATGGCAGTCCGGCAGACACCCTGCGGGCTGCGGGTGAGGTATTCGTGGCTACCCCTGACACGCTCTCGGGTCGCATCAACCAACTGAGTGGCCAGGCCCTGCTGGCCATCATGGAATCGGATTCCTTGCGTTCCCTCGACATCCGAGAGCAAGCTCGTGCCATCCTTTTCATGGAGTCCGAAGAAGAGGGTGCAACCGTCGGTTTCAGCGGTTCCGGTGACGGCCTCAGATTCCACTTCCGTGGAGGGGAGCTGGATAACGTCACCTTCTATACCGGAGTGGAAGGGACCTATTATGCCGAGGACATGCTCGATCAGCTCTCCAACCTGCGGGGATTTATCTTCTCTCCCGACAACAAGCCTGACCGCCATCGTTTGACGGAAGACTTCTGGAAGACATGGTCAGACAGAACGGAGGGCGGAGAGTCCACGGCCTCCGACCCATGCCATCAGGAGTGTTGATGTGTCGAATCGATCCAGTCAGGACGTCCATGCACACTGATCACGAGACGGAGCAGATGCGCGCTGAGGACCAGGAAGCGGTGCTCACCCTTCGTGCGCAGGGATTGGTCAAGCGTTATCGTAATCGCCAGGTTGTCACCGATGTGGCCTTGAGCGTCAGACAAGGTGAGATTGTCGGACTGCTGGGTCCGAACGGTGCCGGCAAGACGACGACCTTCTACATGATCGTCGGAATGATACGGCCTGACGGCGGCCGGGTACTGCTTGGAAGCCAGGATATCACCACGATGCCCATGTATCGACGTGCCCGGCACGGCATAGGATATCTGGCCCAGGAAGCATCGGTTTTTTCCCACCTGAGTGTGGAAGACAATCTGCACGCTGTTCTGGAGTATCAGGATCTGAGTCGCGAGAAGCGACGGGATCGGGTTGAGGAGCTGATTGCCGAGTTCAGGCTTGGTACCGTTCGCCAGTCGAAGGGCTATACGCTATCCGGGGGCGAGCGTCGCCGTACGGAGATTGCACGGGCGCTGGCCACGAAACCGCGTTTCCTGTTGCTTGACGAGCCGTTTGCCGGCGTCGATCCCATTGCCGTCGAGGACATACAGGCCATTGTGGCCGGACTGAAGCAGCGCGGAATCGGGGTGCTCATTACCGACCATAATGTCCATGAGACCCTGGCCATCACAGACAGGGCCTACCTGCTCTATGAGGGGAGTATCCTGAAGCAGGGTACAGCCGAAGCACTGGCCTCCGACCCGGAGGTCCGTCGTCGCTATCTTGGAGAGAAGTTCAGACTGGAGCGCTATGGCTGAGGAACAGCGCAGGGCAGAACCAGTCTGACAGGTCACGCTACCCGCACGCGGGTTCACATCACCTGCTGTCCGATGGCCCAGAGGCTTTCGGGTGGCTCGTTCCAGGCAAAACGCACTCCCATGCAGGGCAATATCTACGACGAATTCGAGTGGCGAGGGCTGCTCTACGACGCAACTCCAGACCTGAAGGACCTCCTGGCAACGGAGCGCGTGACGGCCTACATCGGATTTGATCCCACCGCGGCCAGCCTCCACGTCGGTTCGCTCCTGCCCATCATGGGACTGGCACGCATGCAGCGTTTCGGACACACCCCGATCGCCCTGGTCGGTGGCGGAACCGGACTGATTGGCGACCCCAGTGGCAAGACGGCAGAACGCCAGCTTCTGACCAAGGAAAAGGTGGCCGAGAATATTGAAGGTATACGGGCGCAGCTTTCCCACTTCTTGGACTTTGAGCGCGCGGGCAATCCGGCCCGCATCGAAAACAACCACGACTGGTTGGGCTCGCTGCAGCTCATCGACTTCTTGCGGGATACTGGTAAGCACTTCACGGTCAACTACATGCTGTCCAAGGAGTCGGTAAAGCGCCGCATCGAGTCAGAAGATGGTATCTCCTACACGGAGTTCACGTACATGATGCTGCAGGCCTATGATTTCCTGGAGCTCAATCGCAGAGCCGATTGCGTGTTGCAGATGGGAGGATCCGATCAGTGGGGCAACATCCTGGCCGGAACGGACCTGATCCGCCGGGTCAATGGAAAGCGGGCACACGGATTGGTCTTCCCCCTGGTCACGAATGCCTCCGGTACCAAGTTCGGCAAGACGGAAGCGGGCAACGTATGGCTGGATCCGGAGCTGACATCGCCTTACAAATTCTATCAGTTCTGGCTCAACACGGACGACCGTGACGTGGTGCATTATCTGAAGTCGTTCACCTGGCTGGATCGGGCAGCTATCGAAGGGCTTGAACAATCGGTGGCCGACAATCCCGGGGCTCGTGAGGCGCAGCGCACATTGGCACGCGAGGTAACGACGATGCTGCACGGTCAGAGTGAGCTCGACAAGGCCGAGCAGGCCGCCAAGGTCCTGTTCGGGGGAGCGCTCGACAATCTCAGTGTCAAGGATCTGGCAGATATTTTCGAAGACGTCCCCTCTACGATCATTCCCCGTGGCGACCTCTCAGGGGAAGGGCTGGGTGTGCTCGAGCTGTGTACCCGCACGGGTATTACGGCGTCGAATGGAGAGGCGCGGCGCCTCATCCGCCAGGGTGGTCTCTTCGTGAACAACGACCGCTACTCGGATGAATCAGGTCGCATTACGACTGAAATGGGCATCGAGGGCGAACTGCTGGTGCTACGCAAAGGCAAGAAATCCTATCACCTCGTACAGATTGGTCAGGACTGATGGTTGTTGTCATGGATATCGGGGCCGGCGAAGCCCAAATCGAAGCGGTCATCGCCACGCTCAATGATCACGGATTCGATGTACACCGCTCGAGCGGAAGTCAGCGCACGGTGCTCGGTGCGGTGGGTGTAAAAAGGGACTTTGACAAGCGCCATATTGAACTCCTTGACGGCGTGTACACGGTTCATCGGGTGTCCGAGCCGTACAAATTTGCCGCCCGCTCCTGGAAGGAGGAGCCTACGCGCGCCGTCGTCAAGGATGTGATCATTGGTGGGGAGGAGGTCATTGTCATGGCTGGTCCCTGTTCGGTAGAGTCCGAGGAACAGATCCACGCATCGGCCCGGGCAGTGGCAGCAGCGGGCGCACGAATCCTGCGAGGTGGTGCGTTCAAGCCGCGCTCGTCTCCGTACTCCTTCCAGGGTCTGGGCGAGGAGGGGCTTGTGATGATGCGCGAAGCCGCCGACACCCACGGTCTGGCCGTGGTCACGGAACTGATGGATCCGGCGCATGCAGACCTGATGGCGCGGCATACCGACATGGTGCAGATCGGCGCACGCAACATGCAGAATTTCCCGCTCCTGCGGGTAGCCGGACAGCTCGGCCTGCCGGTGCTCCTCAAGCGCGGTATGTCCGCGAGCATAGAGGAGTGGCTCATGAGTGCCGAGTACATTCTGGCAGAGAACAACCCGAATGTTGTTCTCTGCGAGCGGGGCATCCGCACATTCGAGACCATGACCCGCAACACGCTGGACTTGTCGGCCGTGCCCGTGGTTAAGGCGCGCAGTCACCTGCCGGTCATTGTGGACCCCAGTCATGGCATCGGCATCCGCAACAAGGTGCTTCCCATGGCCCGCGCCGGCGTGGCCGCCGGCGCGGACGGCCTCATGATCGAAGTGCATCCGGATCCGGACGTGGCTTTGTCCGACGGTCCCCAGTCGCTCCATTTTCCTCAGTTCGACGAGCTCATGAGGCAGGTTCGTTTGATTGCCGAGGCCATCGGGCGTAGCGTGGCCTGAGGCCTATTTCGTGCCCGGATTCCGCATGAAGCGGATACTGCAATGATCGGTGGTCGTGTCTACGTGTCGCTCCCATTACCGGACTGTGAAGAAAAGCGCTCCCGCACAGAAATATGCTGGGGGGAGTATGAGGTACCGGGTGGGGCGAGTATACTTTCGTCAGCCATCAGCAGTGTGAACGCCCATGTGTGGTATTGTCGGTTACATCGGAGATCGAGAGGCCCAGGACATTCTGGTCAAAGGTCTTTCGAGGCTTGAATACCGTGGATATGATTCTGCGGGTATTGCTATCGTGAATGGTCATCTGGGGGTCCGGAAGAAGGAGGGTAAAATTGCTCGTTTGTCCGAAGACCTCCGGGGTAACGGGTTGTCCGGGAAACTGGGAATCGGCCACACACGATGGGCAACCCATGGTCCACCAAACGACCTAAACGCCCATCCCCACGTGAGTACGGATGGCTCGTTTGCGCTCGTCCACAACGGCATCATCGAGAATTACACGTCCTTGCGTGACATGTTGTCCGAGAGAGGCTACCGGTTCGTCTCCCAGACAGATACCGAGGTGCTGGTTCGGCTCATCGAAGATGTTGTGGCCCAGACCGGACTGACCCTCGGCAAGGCGGTTCGTCAGGCACTGAGCCAGGTAAAGGGTACCTATGGTATTGCACTGGTGAGTACTGAGGACCCCGACATGTTGATTGCTGCTCGCAAGGGTAGTCCGCTCATTCTTGGTGTGGGAGAGAACGAGTATTTCCTAGGTTCGGATGCCGCACCCATCGTTGAATACACCCGCAAGGTGGTGTACCTGAACGATGGCGAGTTGGTTATCGTCCGCCGTAGAGGCTTCAAGGTCTTTTCGGTCGATGACGTGAAGCTCAAGAAAACCATTCATGAGCTGGAGTGGGATCTGGAGCAGATAGAGAAAGGCGGCTATGAGCATTTCATGCTCAAGGAGATCATGGAGCAGCCCAGTGCCCTGGAAGATGCCATGCGTGGCCGTCTGTATACTGAAGAGCCCTTCGTGCAGCTCGGTGGGCTCCTGGACTCTCTGGATCAGCTGCGCTCGGCCGATCGTATCATTCTGTGTGCCTGCGGAACGTCATGGCATGCAGCCCTGGTTGGAGAATACCTGGTCGAAGCATGGGCGCGCATACCTGTCGAGGTCGAGTATGCCTCTGAATTCCGGTATCGCAACCCCATTCTTCGACAGGGTGATGCGGTGCTTGTCGTGTCCCAAAGCGGAGAAACCGCCGATACGCTGGCGGCCGTGCGGGAGGCGCAGCGTCAAGGCATCCCCGTTTATGGTATTTGCAACACGGTGGGTTCGACCATCGCGCGGGAGACCGAAGCCGGCGTATACCTGCATGCTGGCCCTGAAATCGGTGTCGCATCCACGAAAGCCTTCACGGCGCAGGTCACCATCCTTGCCCAACTTGCGCTGGCACTGGCAAAGGACAGATCCCTCGAGCCAACCGAGCTCAGCAGGATCGTCGCCGAGCTGAAGGCCATACCGTCACGCATCACTGAGGTGTTGGAAACGGCGGACGCCGTCGAGCAGATTGCCAAAACCTTTCGCTACGCCTCCAACTTCCTGTATCTGGGCCGGGGCGTCAATTTTCCGGTAGCCCTCGAGGGGGCGTTGAAGCTCAAGGAGATATCCTACATCCACGCCGAGGGGTATCCTGCTGCTGAGATGAAACACGGTCCCATTGCGTTGATTGACCGGTTCATGCCCGTCGTCTTCATTGCCATGAAGGACAGCACCTACGAAAAGGTCGTGTCCAACATCGAAGAGGTCGTGGCGCGCGATGGGGTCGTTATCGTCGTGACGGACGCCGAGGAAGGGGAACTGGATCATCTGTGCGAGCACGTCATCCGCATCCCGAAGACCCATGAGATGCTCTCGCCGTTGCTGACAGTGGTCCCTTTGCAGTTGCTCTCCTATCACATCGCCGTGCTTCGGGGATGCGACGTGGATCAGCCCCGCAACCTGGCCAAGAGCGTCACCGTCGAGTAACGTGTAACCCACAGGCATTAAAAAAGCGCGCCCACCAGTCGGTGGGCGCGCTTTTTCATAGCAAAACGGTGTGTTTTCGAACGGTTGCGCCAGGGGTGCTGAGCGTGTCAGTGGATGTTCATACCGGCCGCTCGCTGTCCAAAGACAGCAATCGGTTTTTGCGCAGCATCCTGTGCGGGGGTCAGATCGAAGGCGGCAAAGGTGGCGTCGCTGATGCGATAGTCCCGCGTCGTATCGAATACCAGATACGTTTCCCGGTTGTTGATCCACCAAGCCACTTCCCGATGCCGGTTGGCTTCCTGCAGCGCCATGGCTAGCACCTGCTCATCGTTCATGCCCACGCTTCTGAAGTTTTCCACAGCGATTGGTTTCGGCCGGGTGGCCAGATCGTCAATGACATAGAAGACTGTGAAGCACATGAGCATCCAGAGGATGATTCCCCGGACGGACCGGTTATCGGTTACCTGATGATAGGGAGAAGCGAACATGAGCGGGTGGCGTGCACTGCTTGGTGTAAAATGATCTCGATGGTCAGGGGAGTCACGTGCACATTGCATGCCAATCGTCCGGACCCCGTCAGGCAAGCAAAAACCAGCTGATTGGCGCTAGACACCGCGGTGCGGGTGTTTCGATAACAAACCACTTCGTCCCTGCAGCGCAACGTCGGAAGGCGTCAGGGATCGGCATCACGTGCCATTACGACCACGAACCATTGCCCCAGGGTGGCGTACATCCCTCCACCTTTCGAAATGCATCCCCACGCTTCACCGAGTCCAGGTCAACAGGCTCCATTCCCGCCCCATGATCAACCCAGACATCCTCAACGGCATCAAGGAACGGTTTGCCGACATCACCCGGGAAATGTCGGATCCGGAGGTGGCTACCGACCCCCGGAAGATGGCCGCCTTGGGACGTGAGCACACCACACTCAAGGAAGTCGTGCATCACATCGATGTCTATGTCGGACAGAGAAATGAGATTGGGGACCTCAAAGAGATGCTGCGAACGGAGACCGATGCGGACCTGAAGGAGATGGCAGCGTTGGAGCTCGAGACTCTCCAGACGTCACTTCCTGCCCTTGAGGAAGAGCTGCGTCTCATGTTGATTCCGAAAAACCCGGAGGATACCAAAGATGCCATCATTGAAATCCGAGCGGGCACCGGAGGTGATGAGGCGGCACTCTTCGCCGGCGATCTGTTCAGGCTCTATTCCCGTGTGGCCGAGAAAAAGGGGTGGAAGGTGGACCTGATGGAGAGTTCCCTCGGTACTCAGGGGGGCTTCAAGGAAATCATCTTCGGGATCAGCGGCCCGGATGCTTTCGGTACGATGAAATACGAGAGTGGCGTGCACCGTGTGCAGCGCGTCCCTGCCACCGAATCGTCAGGTCGGATACACACCTCGGCAGCCACCGTGGCAGTGCTTCCCGAAGCAGAAGAAGTGGATGTCGATATCCATCCGAATGATCTGAAAATCGATGTCTACCGCTCCAGTGGACCGGGTGGGCAGAGTGTGAACACAACCGACTCAGCGGTTCGTATCACCCACATCCCGACGGGAACGGTCGTAACCTGTCAAGACGAGAAGAGTCAACATAAGAACAAGGACAAGGCCCTTCGTGTCCTTCGTTCCCGTCTTTACGAGGCGAAGTTGGCTGAAATCGAGTCGGAACGAAGCGAAGCACGAAGATCCCAGGTGTCGACCGGGGATCGAAGCGCCAAGATCCGCACCTACAACTGGCCACAGGGACGGGTGACGGATCATCGACTTGAGGGAGATGAAAAGAATCATGCCCTCGAGAAGGTCATGAATGGCGAACTCGACGATATCCTCAAGGCACTGCGTACGGCGGAGAACGCCGATCGTCTGGCGGCCATGAACAGCGATTGATGTGGTCTGAGAGGTGGTGCTGAGCTGTTGAGATTCGGCGAATTGACCCTCTGGGGGTGACACTGGCATCAGGACGCCGTATGTTGCGGTTCTGTACAATCCCTGCTCCTGAGAAAAGCGCACATGGCGACTGGACTTCGGGGCATAGCCCATCATCATCCAAAGGGATACATGGCTACAAACAAGAACACGTACGAGTTAACGTACATCGTCAATTCGGTTATTTCGGACGAGCAGGTAAAGGACATGGTGTCCCGTATTACTGCTTACGTGACGGAAAACGGGGGCGACATCATCGAAGTGGACGAGTGGGGCGCACGCCGCCTGGCTTTCCCGATCCAGAAAAAGCGCAACGGTTACTACGTGAACATGTACTTCACGGCACCGGGCGACATGATTCCCCGTCTGGAGCGGACGCTTGAGATCGATGACAACATCCTCCGCTATCTCACGCTTCGTATGGATCCCAAAATGGTCCGCCACTACGAAGCCACGAAAACCAAGCGCGCCGCGGAAGCTGAGGCAACCGAGGCCGAAACCGAAGAGGCATAAGCACCATGTCGAACACACCTTCTTTCGTCGAGCCTGACTACGTCGACTACAAAGACACGGAAACGCTGAAGCGATTTCTCAACGAACAGGGGAAAATCCTGCCCCGGCGCATTACGAACGTATCGGCCAAGTTCCAGCGCCAGCTTACGCGTGCGGTCAAGCGTGCCCGTCATTTGGCACTCATCCCGTTCGTAGCCGACTCGCTCAAGTAATCTTCAGCAGGACGGAGCTCCGTCACAGCCCGACAGAATCATGAAAGTACTTCTTCTCGAAGAAATGGAGAACCTGGGAGAGGCTGGCGATATCGTGGACGTCAAGGACGGTTACGGTCGCAACTTCCTCATCCCTCGCGGTATGGCCAAGATGGCCACCAGCGGCGTGGTCAAAGCATGGCAGGAAGAACGCCGACAGGCATCACGCAAATTGTCGAAAGCCAAGGAAGATGCCGAAGCGCTGGCCAAGGAAATGGCCGGTGTCGAAGTCGTTGTTTTCGCCAAGGTTGGCGAAGAGAATCGGATTTTCGGTTCCGTAACGCCGGTTCATGTGGCAGAAGGCCTGGCCAAACACGGTATCGAAGCAGATCGCCGCAAGATCACGGTAAACGACGACATCAAGCACACAGGTGTTTACACCGCTTCGGTGAAAATCCATCCCGAGGTAGTCGCCGAGGTCAAGGTTCGTGTAGAACCGGAGCCAGCTGCTGCCTGATCGACCATCACGGTCGGCAACATTGGGTACAGGGTATCCGTTGGCTCAGACCGACGGATACCCTGTTTCGTTTCGGGCAATGCCACTAGGTCGGATCCCGTGTACCAGCCTACTCCCAGCGTCGAGTTCCCCAGCAAAGCGATACCAAACATGTCGTATCAACGCGTTCCATCCCGGATCTGTGCTCTCTTGCTCATCGTGCTGGGCATGGTCCTTATCCCATCGGTAGCCGCTGGGCAGTTCGGTCCTCAATTCGAGGGTCCGGAGGCATACGTGTCCTGGTCCGTCCGACCCATACCGTCTGGTATCGGTGTGCGGGATACGTCGGTGGTCAAACTCACGGCCACCATCGCTGACGACTGGAAGATGTATGCGCTCGATGCCTCACTTCCGGCCATGGGCGATGTCCTTGCGCGCCCCAATGGGGTCACCGTATCTGTTGGAGATACCCTCGCAGGACTCACCTGGCTTGGACAGGTGGGGCAGTCGGCGCCCTCGGCTGGATATGACGACATCTTCGAGATGGACCTGAAGTGGTTTTACGGCGAGGCTTCCTTCTACACGGCTCTCGCATCGAGCGATTCGTCTGCAGGAACGCTCGAAATTCCGCTCACGGTACGCTACCAGATCTGTAATGACGAACTGGGGGTCTGCCTTCGACCTGAGACGACCGTACTGACCACAGCACTGTCAGTAGACCCGTCCTGTATTGACTGCTCGGCCAGCCAGCAGGAGATTGCGTTGGCGCAGCAGGCTGTAGTCGAACAGGGAGCGGCGGAAGCTTCCAGCGCAGGGCTGTTGCCTTTTCTGCTCTTGGCCATTGGCGCCGGGTTGGCCTCCTTGTTGACGCCTTGCGTCTTCCCCATGATTCCGCTCACGGTCTCCTATTTCACCAAGTACGGTACAACCCGGAAAGAGGCCCTCCGATTGGCATTGCTCTACGGATCGGCCATCGTGATCACGTTTACGGGCATCGGTATCGTAATGGCCCTTCTGGTTGGCTCGGCAGGGGCTTTGGTCATTGCATCAAACCCGTGGGTCAATGCATTCATCGCTTTCGTGCTGGTGGGTTTTGCGTTCTCCCTGCTCGGTTTTTACGAGATCCGCCTGCCCTCCTCGCTTCTTACCTGGGTCAACGTCCGGGGTGGTGAAGGCAAGGGGTGGACCGGTGTCCTGTTCATGGGGCTGACACTGACGTTGGTCTCTTTCTCGTGTACTGCTCCTTTCGTCGGTGGGTTGCTGGCGGCAGCGTCAACAGGAACCTGGGCGTATCCCCTCTTTGGTATGGTCGCTTACAGTGTGACCTTTGCCCTGCCATTCGTACTGCTGGCCCTCTTTCCACGCTCTTTGGATCTCCTTCCCAAGTCGGGCTCCTGGATGAATACGCTGAAGGTGGTCCTGGGCTTTGTGGAGTTGGCGGCAGCCGTAAAGTTCTTTTCGAACGCCGACCTCGTATGGGGGTTGGGAGTGCTCCCGCGTACGCTGGGTATCATCTTGGTTCTGATACCATCCCTTTTCATTGGCCTGTATCTGATGGGATGGCTGCGTGTAGGCCACGGCTCCCTTGGACGCCCCGGCTGGTTTCGAGGAGCGCTGGCTGTGCTGTTTTTCCTCTTCGCTGTGCGGATGATGCCGGGCCTTGCCGGTAAGCCGTTGGGTTTCCTGGACGCGTACCTGCCTCCGCATCAAGAGGTGGACCGGCAGTTGCTGGCGCTCTTCGGTATCGAGCGGGCCGAGGCTGATCTGGAAGAAGGGTGGGTCGTGGATGATATCGAGGGAGCCTTCGCCATGGCTGTCGACCAGGATCTTCCGGTACTCATCGATTTTTCCGGGTGGACCTGCACCAACTGTCGTGATATGGAGGCCAATGTCTTTCCGAAACCCGAGGTGCGCAGCCAGCTGGACAGCGCGTTTGTGCCACTCCGACTCTACACGGATGATCTCGATAAGGGTGATGCCTTTCACGCTTTCCAGATGGCACTGACGGGCACACCTGCCCTACCCACCTACGCGATTGTGGATGCGGCCGACAGCACGGTCATTGCTCAGCAAAGCGCCATGATGAGTACGCGGGACTTCGCTGCGTTTCTCGAAACTGGGGCGGATGCCTATCGGATTGAACGCTGAGAGCCTGGGCAGAACTGCTCAGCTGTGCTCTTTTTCGATGGGTAAGAGCACGACGGGCTGTTTGGCTTCCCTGGCAACGGTGTTCGATACGGATCCGAGCAACATGCGCTCAATGGCTGAGTGATGCCGCTTGGCCATGACGATCATTTCCATACCCATTTGGATGGCATCATCAAGAATGATGCGTGCGGGATCGCCCTCGTGCAAGGCCGGTCGGGAAGGGATAACGAATCGCTCCTTGAGGAAGGCATCGAAGTCGTGTTGCTCTGCCTCAACGATGGCCTCTTCTACGGCCGGATCGTACAGGACATAGGCCGTGTCTCCGAATCCACTCAGGGGATCGACGCCCAAGGGAGTCGTAGGCGTCGGCATGTGTACATGCAGTACGTACAACTCGGCATCGAGACGCTGGACAAGCTGCTGAACCTGGTCTGTAATGGCCTTCGGTTCAGTCAGGTCGGTGGCGAACATCACTTTCATGGCAGGCTCCGTTTGTTTCTGCGACATGTGAGCAGCAATCAGGAAGGCAAGTCCCGAAGCGGCAAATGACCTGATGGGGCATACCAAGGCTATTGGATGCCGGACCCAGTCACAATAGTGGATTCCCTTATCAGCGTGTAGTCGACCCGGTTCGGTCCACCCTGCAGGGTGCCTACCGAGCGAGCGGATCACTCCCCAGTACATTGAAGAGAATTCAAACGGGGAATACAGTACCGGACGAATCCGTGCCCGGCCTCTTACGTTCCATCTCCCTGCTGATAGCGGTCATTTTGTAACGATGTTGGTGATATACACGTGTTCTACGATACGCCCCTTACGCTCTTTCTGCTGTTGATTACCGTCCTGGTCAGTGGGTACACCCTGTATCAGGACCCGTCCCTGATGTCAAGGCTCTCCTTCAAACCACGTGACATCCTCGATGAGGGCCAGTGGTACCGGATGATTACAGGAGGATTTGTTCATGGAAGCCTGGGCCACTTGGCCTTCAACATGATCACCCTCTTCTTCTTCGGGCCAGTACTCGAAGCGCGGCTGGGATCGCTTGTCTTTCTCCTCGTCTATTTCGGCTCGGAACTCTCGGCGCATGCCTTGACGCTGAAGCTTCACCGGCATACGCCCGGATACGCCGCTGTGGGTGCCTCTGGAGCGATTGCCGGGCTCGTGTTTTCGTTTTGTCTCTTTCGCCCCTTCGAAAACATCTATCTGTTTTTCGCCATCGGTATTCCTGCCTGGCTCTTTGCCGTGGGATTCGTCCTCTTTTCCACCATGGCCATGCGAAACCGTCCATCGGGAGCGATGGGGGGTATTGCACACGAGGCTCATCTTGGAGGTGCCTTGGGCGGCCTGCTGCTGACCATTCTGCTGAAGCCCGAAGCGCTCAGCATCTTTCTTGGGCAGGTGGGCTTCTGAGGCATGAGCCGTTATTGCATGGGTCATGTCCTTCGCAATACAGGTGATCTATCTCCTATTCTCCAGTTCTTCGGTCTCTGGTTTGTACAAGAACCGTTATTGCTTGCAGATCCGCGGGATTCTACCCTATCTTCCTATCACTCATGCCGCCTGGGATTGCGTCCCCCGTGGGGACACTCAGTCGCGTAGTGACTATGGGCACCAAAAAGCTCGGTTCGAAAGGGCCGGGCTTTTTGCGCATTGGATGGATTTCCCGGGTTGTGCACATCGGTGAATTAGGTATGTGAATTTCTTGTGGAAGAAAGACGGGGTCCCTTCGTTGACACCGTTGTGCCTCTGTCCTACCATAGTGCCAGTGCCTGACGGCACCGTTCCTTGACGCGACTGAGTCTCTAGGCTGCATGAGGCAGGCCAAGCCACCTGAAAAGGTGGTTTAGCAGGGCCCCTGCAATGGAAAGCGCCCAAGGTTTCGAGCAAACCGACGGCAGCGACCATAGCAGTGTCAACGACCAGGAAGGAAGAAGCACAGGACGAGGGTAAAACCTCAGTCCACGCGCAGAAACCGACCGTACGGTGGAAGACAGCCTGTCCGGTGAAGCGTGGTTTCGACCTCTGCAGCATCTGGCAGGAGGAGCCGGAAGCCAGACCGAGCTGTCAGTACGTCCCGGCGTACGTGCCAGGTCGCTTCCGGATACCCGCGGTGGCAAACGCACAACCGGCTTCGGCTGGGAAGGCGTTGTCCCGAACCCTCGGCGTCGAGCCGTGGGGGGTAGTAAAGCAACACTACGATGAACCTTGGCGCTTCTCAGGAAGCAAAAAGGAGAAATGGCGTTGCCCGCTTTCAGCGCGAACCGGACCGCAAGGTTCGGGAATGCAAAGCGGACACCCTGCGTGGCATGTGTCTTTGCCGTGTGCCCATACGACAAAGACCGTAGAGCGGATCGCTTGCGACCCACTGTACGTTCCGCTGCTCCGTAAAAGGGGAGCGGATACCTTGGAGACTTGAACCTCCCGCTACTGGTGCGGAGGAAACGCTACGGCGCAGATCCCACACCAGGGGAGGTTCTCGTGTCGGGAGCAGAAGGAAAGCTGTCCTCAGGGGCGGCTTTTTTTTTGCCCTGTTGCGAAGTAGTCACTCAGGAATGCCGCGGGCTGGGCCCGTTCAATCCGAATCCGTCAAGAACCTTCCCGAACAAGGGCGGTCAGCTGATCCCAGACGGAAAATGACACGACATCGGGATGATCGAAGGGGTCACCCGCGTACCACGCCACCTGCCAGCCTGCACCCAGACTGCCGTGCACATCCGAGGTCAGCGAGTCGCCGACGTAGAGGATATCTTCAGGCCGTGTTTCAGCACGTGCAGCAGCTTCGGAAAACAGGCGAGGATCCGGCTTCAGCACGCCCACCTCCTCACTGATGACAATGGTGGCAGAAAGATCTGAAAGCATGGAAAACTGTCGCAGTTTCGCCTGCTGAACCTCCACGAATCCGTTGGTCAGAATACCAACGGGTACATGATCGGCAATGGCCTGAAACGCTTCCATGGCCCCCATCACAGGCCTCCAGAAGGTCGCATAGGTCTGAAGATACCGGTGGGCCAACTGCTCGTCGGTGTCCGTGGGCAAGGTAAGACGCTCGAGCAACTGCGAAAAACGACCCACCTTGGCTTGATGCTTGGTGTAGGCGCCACTCGCATACCGCTGCCATACGACCGGATTGATGGATCGGTAGGCGGCGAGAACAGCGTCAAAGGTGTGGGTTCCAAATGGTCGATCCTCTGCTGCGTGTAGCGCTTGCAAGGCAGCATGCTCGGCGTAGGAATGATCCAGGAGTGTGTCGTCCAGGTCGAAATAAACGAAGCGGACAGGGCGGGTAAGCTTCATACAATCGATGCTTCGAACATGGCATATTCCTTGTCCCGGATTCCACCCAGCGACTCCAGGGAATTTTTCAACACCTGGTTGTTGTCCAATACCCAACTCATTTCTGCCGCCATGTAGCCCATGCCAATCCCATTGATGACGACCTCATTGACCAGCATCGTGTCGATGGCGCGGCCCTGGAAAGCCTTCCGGACACCCATGAGCGGCATGCGTGTTTCGCGGATGACACCGCTTGATGCAAGCAGGATCAGTTTGAGCAGGCCGGTGGGAAAAAGCCTGCCACCTGCAATGGTCTTAAAGGCATAGTTCAGATCGGGCAGCAGAACGGCAAAGCCAATGGCTTCGCCATCTTTTTCAGCAAAGACAACAAGCCGCTCGTCAATGATCTGCTTCATTTCCGATGCCAATTGCTTGAACTCGGCCTCGGTCATGGGCACATGACCCCAGTTCTCAGACCAGGCATCGTTGTAGATGTCCATGATCAGACGTGCTTCCTCATCAAAACGGGACCGGTCCAACGTCCGTATTGAAATATCCGGATAGCGCCGTCTGAGCAGTGCTGTGCCACGCTCCAACTTGGGCCGATTGATGGTTTTGGCATGCACGTAGTAGGCCCACATGGTCATGGCCCGCTCGAATCCGTACCTGAGGAGAAAGCCCTCATACCAGGGATGGTTGTACGGCATCAGAAGGGCAGGTTGACGATCAAATCCGTCCACGAGCAACCCGGCCACATCATTCATGGAAGGGTTGGTGGGTCCGCGCATGGCCGCGATGCCTTTCCCACGCAGCCAACCCGCTGCGGCATCAAGCAAGGAGTGTGCAACGCCGTAGTCGTCAATGACATCGAAGAACCCGAAGAAGCCGGTCGCGTCGTTGTACTTTTCAAGATGCATGCCATTGGTAATGGCGGCAATCCGGCCTACAATCGTTCCATCTGAGTCGTAGGCAAGGAAGAGTCCCATGTCTCCATGGTCGAAAAACGCATTCTTCCGTGGATTCAAGAGCTTCGAAACATCCATCCTGAGCGGTGGCACCCATACATCACATTCCCGATACAGATCATAGGGGAACTGGATGAATGCCTTACGGCCCTTACGCGAGGTCACGGGCTCGATCCGAAAAGGCTGAGAAGGGGTGTCAGGTAGGCTCACACCGGTATCCTGTAGTTCAGTTGGCCGGCCGGAGAAAGCAGTCCACTGGCCGGCGGGCGAGCGGTGAATCCTGCGTTACGCCGCTGTTCCATTAGGTGTGATGATCCCGTGCTTGCGTCCGACGCGCTGGAACGCCTCCAGGATGAAATCAAGGTCATCATTGGTATGCGTTGCCATGTAGGAGGTGCGCAGCAGGGATTGACCCTGAGGGACTGCAGGGGGGATGACCGCGTTGACAAAAACGCCTTCATCCAGCAGGTCATGCCACATTTCCAGGCATGTACGCATGGTTGTTGCTACAACCGGTATGATCGGAGCCTGGCTCTTGAGGACATTGAATCCGAGAGCCTTGAACCCATCGCGCATGTAGTCCGAGATTTCCCACAACCGATCCAGGCGCTCAGGCTCATCAATCAGGATTTCGAGGCATTTGAGGACCGTAGCAATGGCGGAGGGCGGCATGGAAGCGCTGAAAATGTGCGCCGATGCCGTGTGCCGGATGTACTCGATGACCTTCCTGTCACCAACGACAAATCCACCAAGTGAGGCGAAGCTCTTCGAGAAGGTCCCCGTGGTCAGGTGCACGCTGTCGCTCAAGCCAAAGTGGGCCGCACTGCCGCGCCCGCCAGGTCCGATGACGCCGACGGCGTGGGCATCGTCCAACATGAGTGCTGCACCAAATTCTTCGGCCAACGCCACCAACTCGGGTACCTTGGCAATGGCTCCACTCATGGAGAACACGCCGTCTGTCACGATGAACTTGCCGGCCTCGGGATGCTCGACCGTTGCCTTCTCAAGCAGTCGCCTGAGGTGCGTCATGTCATCATGTTTGAACCGTACGGTTTCCGCCATGGAGACCTTCGTCCCGGCCACAATGCAGGCATGGTTGTCTTTGTCGGAGAAAATGATGTCTCCCTTACGCGCCAGGGATTCGATGACGCCCTGGTTGGTCATGTATCCCGTGGAAAAAAGGACACATGCCTCGGCACCCATGAACGCTGCCAACCGCTCTTCGAGCTGTATGTGCAGATCCAGGGTGCCGTTCAGAAAACGGGATCCAGTACAGCCCGAGCCGTACTGCTCAATGGCTTCTTCGGCGGCTTTTTTGACACGCGGGTCGGACAGGAGCCCCAGATAATTGTTGGAGCCTGCCATGATGATCTCGCGCCCCTGCATGATGGCCCGTGTCCCATCATTTTTTTCGATGGGTCGAAAGTAGGGGTACAAATCCGCTTCTTTGACCCGGGCAAAGAGTCCTTCTTCGGCGAAGAACTGGTCGCATTTGTCAAAAAGAGCGGGTTGTACGGGTGCGACTGGCGCAGTGGCGGAGACAGTCGGCTTGGTGTACCTGTCAGACATAATGCGAAAACCCGATTTCAAAGCATCGGCTTGGGCGTCGATGGGCATGGTGACCAAAGCGTATGGTTGTGGTTGGTCGAGAGCCGCTTGGCGTTACAGATGCTGTGATCAGCGGCACCTGAAACAGAGACTCCGGAGCCCGGACGATCAAAACGCCTGCAAATACACATGCCCCAAACAGGTTCCGGCGGTTTGCCGTAGGGCAAAACCGCCTTACTCGGACGCGCCGAGTCGGAATCGAGCTGAGAGGCGGATACCGCCCGCTGCGGGAGACGCCCTCACGCTGAGGTCCTCTCCCACGTCAAAGTCGAGTAAGTGCGCACTTACAAAAGCGTCCAGCATGGCCAGACCATACACTAAGCCGACCCCAACCAGGGAAAGGTCACGCGATCGTCTGAAAATATTTCGCTGGCTGCTAAGCGGACGGGAGGAAACGGTCCCGAATTGGGCCGCTATCCTATCATAGGAGGCCTTGAAAGAAGCCTTTGGATTACTCTCGGCACTGCCCGAGTCCACCAGTTCTTGCCATGCCTTGTACTGGAATGCTTGCCGGTAGAGGATGTATTCATCATGACTGGCAACGGCTCGGTAGGTCAGAAATCCCAAGGCACCATAGACGAAGGGCAGTTTGATGTACTGCTTGTTGTAGATCTGCCCCCATCCAGGCACCGCAGCACTGCGCCACAGCGCTCCCTTAGGCGTTTTGGGTGGGGTGCGAAGAACAACTGTACTGTCAGGCAAAACGGTCTGGGCGCGCGCGGGAGCCACGCTGGTGACCGCGAGCAAAAAGGCTATCAGGAGACCGGTGGCCATCCCTGATCTGATCCCGGGAGCGGAGCGCATCACGCTCAACGCTCGAGGAATTCGAGAATGCGCTCGAGGTCCTCGTTGGAATAGTAGGCTACCTCGATACGTCCCCCTTTGTTGTCTGCAGCGGGTTTGATCTGCACCTTGGTTCCCAGCGCTCGGCGAATCCGGTCGGCGATAGCACCCATTTCGGCCGATACAGCACGCTCGGCTCGCTCTTTTGACGGGGACGCCGTCCTTGAATCCGGTTTCTGCAGTTGACGGACTTTCTTCTCGACGTCGCGCACGGAAAGGCCCAGCGCCACAATTTCCTCCATGAGTGAACGCTGCAGCAGCTCATCCTCCAAAGGAAGCAGGGCCCGGGCATGTCCCGGGGACAGGGTGCCGTCGCGCAGACCTGCCAGCAGCGATGGCGGCAGATTGAGCAGGCGCAAGGCATTGGTTATGGTGGAACGGCTCTTTCCCACCTTGGTGGCTACCTGTTCCTGGGTCAGGGAGCACTCCTCCATCAAGCGCCGGTAGCCCATGGCCTCTTCCACCGCATTGAGCTGCTCACGCTGGATGTTTTCGACAATGGCCATCTCCAGCATGGCCTCGGTATCGGCTTCACGAACGAAAGCCGGGATGGTGCTCAGGCCTGCCGCTTTCGAGGCCTTGAGGCGCCGTTCCCCGGAGATGAGTTCATACCGGTCCGCTCCGATCTTGCGGACGGTTATGGGCTGGATGATGCCCAGTTGGCGAATGGACTGGGAGAGCTCCTCAAGGGCTGCCTCGTCGAACTCGGAACGGGGCTGGTACGGGTTGGGGGATACCGCGCCGATCGTGATTTCGGAGATGGTACCAGCCGAGCGGATACGCTCGTCGAAGTTGTAGAGCTTCGTATGCTCGATACCCGATGGCTTGGGGCGATTTTCTTCCGAATCCGGAAGCAGCGCACCCAGACCGCGTCCCAGGGCTGACTTCTGCTTGCTCATTCGTGTCCCTCTTGCTCCCCGGAGGCAGCGGTTTCTTCTTCGGTGGC
>JAFMNH010000017.1 GCA_017859335.1 Rhodothermales bacterium
AGTCCGTTCGAGCCGGCCCTTCATGTCGAGGGCAGCACACCCTGCAGTACCACGGCGATCCGACAGATATCGTGAAAGCAAACCCGTACGGCCCGGCATGCATGTCAGGCCCATTCATGAGGGAGACCGCCATGCCGCTATCACATCCCAAACGCATTTTTTTGGTGGACGACCATCCGTTGATTCGCAGAGGCCTCCGATTGACCTTGGAGACAGAGACTGATTTGATGGTCTGTTGTGAGGCAAGCTCTACGGAAGAAGCTGTATCCTATCTCCCGGAACTGGATCCCGATATCGTCATGCTGGATGTTTCCTTGCCGGGTGCCAGTGGCTTGGAATTGCTTCACTACATGGTCCACAACGGATTTCACTGGCGTGTTCTGGTCGTTTCACGTCACGATGAGATGCTCTATGCCGAGCGCGCCATCCGCTCCGGTGCGCGTGGTTACGTTATGAAATCGGAAGCGCCGGCCACGATCATTGCTGCTGTTCGGACTGTCCTGTCGGGGAAACTGTACGTCTCAGATGCGATGAACGAACGCTTGCTGACCGGATTTGCGGCAGCGGGGCTGCCTGCCATCCATCAGTCCCCATCCGACCTCTTGTCCAAACGGGAGTTGGAAGTCCTTGAAATGACGGGGCGTGGCTTGGGCACGCGCCTTATCTCCGATCGCTTGGCCCTGTCCATCAAGACAGTTGAATCCTACCGGGCGCGGATAAAGTTCAAACTTAACCTCACAACCGCCTCCGAGTTGGTCCAGCATGCGGTGCAATGGACGGAGAGTCAAGCCGAGAGGTAAGCCCCGTTCGCGGGATGCCAGGTACTGTTAGTCCGGCGCCTTGACCAGCTCTACAAGGCGGATATCAAAAATGAGGACGGCGAACGGTGGCACGGCTGATCCTGCTCCGTATGGGCCGTAAGCAAGAACCGGTGGAATGGTAAGGCGGCGTGTACCACCGACTTTCATACCAGGAATGCCTTGGTCCCAGCCCGGGATGACGTTACCGCGGCCAAGGGTGAACTGGAAAAGGGTTCCTGTCAGGTTGGTCGAGTCGAACACATCCCCATTGCGCAACTGTCCCGTGTATTCGACGAAAAGGACGTCATTGGCCTCTGCCACTTCGCCGTCTCCCTCGATGGTGTCCTCGACAATTACCTCATCAAACACGTCAAGCACTGTCACATCGTAGATCACATCCGTGTTAGGAGGGACAGCACAGGTTCCGTCGGAAAAACACTGTCCTGACCGTCCAAACGCCAGATGCGAGGGTATTTCCAGTCGCCGGGTACCTCCAACGCGCATCCCGCCAAGCCCCTCGTCCCAGCCCTTGAGTACCTGACCGACGCCCAACGTGAAGATCCAATCTTCCCCTAGCTCCTCCGAGGAGTCGAAGGACGACCCATCGGCAAACCGGCCCACGTAGGACGTGATGAGTGTCATGCCAGGCTCTACGACCACGCCGGTACCTTCCTCAAGATCGGTGACGACCAGGGAGCCATTCGGGCCATCGTTGCTGTCGCATGCCGTCAGTGCGAGAGACAGAAGCAGGACGAAAGAGGCATTAAGGATGGACTTCATGGCGCAATCGAGAGTCGGGAGAAAGGTCACGTAGCGTGGCTAGGCCGGGATCGGGGTGCGGGTGCGTCCCACATGAGCATAAGGCGAAGATACGGGCGGGCGCTTTCAGCGCCCGCCCGTACATGGCTGTAGCGGCGGAAAGGGACCGTCAACTGTTCTGAATCCGCTCCAGAGCAGCCAGGTTGTCGCGGACGTGTTGTGCTGAATCCGCAAGCAGGGCCTGCTCGCTCTGTGTCAACGATACCTCGATGATTTCCTCGAGTCCGTTGCGACCAAGGCGGGCGGGAGCGCCAATGAAAAGGTCACTCAGACCGTATTCGCCCTTCATCCACACAGCGCACGGAAGCACGCGATTGGAGTCCTTGACAATAGCTTCGACCATTTCAGCTGCTGCTGCTCCCGGGGCATACCATGCCGATGTACCCATCAGCTTCACGATTTCCCCACCACCGAACTTCGTGCGTTCCACAATGGCGTTGATCGTCTCGTCATCCATCAACTCAGGCAGGGCAATGCCACCAACTGTCGTGAAATTGGGAAGGGGCACCATCGTATCGCCGTGCCCACCCATGAGTAGTGCCTGGATATCCTTGACCGATACACCGAGCTCCATGGAGATGAAAGCGCGGTAGCGGGCCGTGTCCAGTACGCCCGCCATGCCGAAGACGCGGTTCGAGGGGAAACCGCTGGCCTCGTAGGCCACGTAGGTCATCACGTCGAGGGGGTTCGATACGACGATGATGATGGCGTTCGGGCTGTGTGCGACGAATTGCTTGGTTACCGATGCGACAATGGCTGCATTCTTGCCCAACAGATCGTCACGGCTCATGCCAGGCTTGCGGGCCAGGCCTGCCGTAATGACACAAATGTCCGACCCTGCCGTGTCTGCGTAGTCATTGGTACCCGTCACCTTGGTATCGAAAAGGTGGATGGGTGCAGCTTCGGCCATGTCCAGGGCCTTACCCTGAGGAAGGCCCTCCACGATATCAATGAGGACGACCTCATCAGTCATATCTTTGCGGGCAACGCATTCCGCAACGGTGGCGCCTACGTTACCAGCGCCGATGACGGTGACTTTCATGTTGGGAGTTCGGTTTGTTTGGTCGGATAGTGTGAGGGGAGCAACCTACGATTTGCCGCGGCGGGGACCTGCGACCGGGTTGCCAATATTTCGCAAAAATCCGGCCTGATGTTCTGATCTATACGGGGATGATTGTTGGAAAACCGTCAGGCGCATCAGGCGTTTGTAGTGGTAATCGTTGTTCGAAGCCATCGGCCCAAGGGTGTCGGCATCGCTTGATGCGATTATCCGAGCAAATGGATCACGTTACACCCAGCCTCCAACGCATCGGGTCATGTCAGCTCTGCAGGCCATACTCTCCGACCATGACAGCGTCGTCATAACGGATACGGAGACGACTGGCGTCAACGCGCATACCCATCGGATCATCGAAGTGGCCGGCATGCGCGTGCCCGGCGTAGGCGAGGCGTCCCAGTTTTCGGAGCTCGTGAATCCGTGCTCCAGCGTACCCCGACGCATTACCCGCATCACGGGTATCACGACAGCCATGGTCTTCGACAAGCCGACAGCGTCGGACATCATGCCCCGATTCCTGGCGTTTCTGGGTGATGGAGTTTTCGTTGCACATAACATTCGTTTTGACTGGTCGTTCGTGAATGCGGAGCTGGAGCGTGCCGGGCTGTCCCCGATGACCAATCGGGGTCTTTGCACCCTGAAGCTGGCGCGAAGGCTGCTCCCGGGTCTGCGCTCAAAAAGTCTCGGGAGTCTGGCCGCTTTCTACCGCATTCCAGCAGAGGGACGTCATCGCGCGCAGAAAGATGTCGAGGTGACCGCTCAGGTTTTCGAGCGCTTCTGTGAGATGGTCATCGATGAGCACGGTATTTCCGACATCGACGAGCTGATTGCCCTGCAGGGCCGGACGTATGCCCGCGTCAATCCGCATTCTGCCCACGTAGTGGCCATCAAGCGGGATCGGCTGACAGCCTTGCCTCAGTGCCCGGGTGTCTACTACATGCTTGATGGACGAGGCAAGGTGCTCTACGTGGGCAAGGCGAAGGACCTGTCCAAGCGGGTTGCCTCCTATTTCAATGCCATTGAGGCACACCCCCCTCGTATTCGCCGGCTGATTGCCAAGGTGCGTGATGTCCGCTGGGAGGAGCAGCCTACGGAGCTTCATGCCCTCATTGAGGAGAGCCGGGAAATCAAACGGCTGGACCCTTCATTCAATCGTGCCCAGAAAAAATACGTCCCAAGACCCTACCTGCGACTCGATTCGCGGGAGCCGTTTCCACGGCTGACGGTCCAGGTCATCATGAGGGATGATGGGGCCGAGTATTTTGGACCGCTTCGCAGCCGACGTCAGGCCCACTCGCTGCTGGAGCTGCTGGAAGCCTGCTTCCCCTTGCGCACCTGTTCGCCGGCAGAGTATGAGCGGGGGAGGCGCTGCATGCGTGCGGATATCGGCCGATGTGGTGCTCCCTGCGAGGGGGCCATGGATGGAAGTACCTATGCTGACATTCTTCAGGATGTGCGACGTTTCCTGGCAGGCGACGTCGAGGAGATTTCCCGGCAATTGGAGTCTGCCATGCTTGAGGCCGCTGAGGAGCACCGCTTCGAGCAGGCTGCTGCCTTCCGTGATTGGATGGAGCTTCTGGAAAGGCAACTCTCCAAGGGCGGAGCCATCGCGCAGGACGTTGCGGGACCGGAAGTCATCCACTTTCTGGGGGAAACAGCCCTCGAACGATCCACGCTCGTCATCGTTGCCCTCGGCCGCATCCATACGCTCGAGGCACCCGAGAGGGGTTCGGCAGGCGAAGCAATTATTCGCGATACCCTGCGTGAACTCGACATGTCCGCGACTGCTGGGTCCGGTATCAGTCCGTTCGAGGCCGACGCCAGAAGGGTCCTTGATCATTGGCTGACGATGCATCGCGATGCCATCGTGACGATCGAGCGACGAGAAGACGAACCACGCCCTCTGTTTGCCGAGCGGGCCGAAAGCATGATCAGCATGCACCTCGATGCCGGCGTCTGACCCAGACCCGCGTTGGGTACAGGGCTCCGTTGCCGGGAATCACCCGAACAGCCAGCGTACGACAAAAACAGCCGTGATCATGGCCACGATGTCGGCCAGCAATCCGGCCGGGACGGCATGGCGTGTTTTCTTGATGTTCACCGCACCGAAGTAGACTGCGATCACGTAAAACGTGGTTTCGGTGGACCCGAACATGGTCGCAACCATCTTGACCAAGATGGAGTCCTCGCCGAACTGGTTGATCATGTCCAGCACGATGGCGGCGGAGCCGCTGCCCGTGAGCGGCCGCATGATCATCATGGGTAGCACCTCCGGGGGAATGCCGAACCACCCCAGGATGGGGCGTAGACCATCGACCATGAAGTCCATGGCCCCAGAGGCGCGGAACATGCCGATGGCAAACAGGATGGCCACCAGATAGGGGATGATGGTTACGGCCACCTTGAATCCACCCTTGGCACCTTCCACGAACTCCTCATAGACAGGCACTTTCTTGATGAGTCCGTAAAGCGGGAATCCTACGATCAAGAGCGGGAGGACGAAAACGGAGGCTATCTCGATGATGGAGCGAATGGTATCCATGAATCAACCCTCCGTGGTGGCAGCCGGAGCCGAAGCCCGGAAGCGTTTGGTTTTGCTGAGCAGTTTAGCCGCTGCAACGGCTACGATGAGCGAAATGCCGGTCACGATGATGATGGCAAAGATCAATTGGTTGATCTGAAGCCCCATGAGCGCGACGAGAAGAACAGGCGGAACGAGCTGGACGGAAGCGGTATTCATGGCAAGCAACATGACCATGGAATCGGTGGCTGTCTCCTTGTCCTCGTTGAGGGTCTGGAGCTCTTCCATGGCCTTGATGCCAAGCGGTGTCGCGGCGTTCCCGAGACCGAGCATGTTGGCAGTCAGGTTGAGAACGATCATGCCCATGGCTGGATGGCCCTTGGGTATATCCGGAAAGAGGGGGCGCAGGATGGGTTGCGTGACGCGGACAACGGAGTGGATGATCCCCGCCTTTTCGGCAATTTGGAGAAGGCCCATCCACAGCGCGAGTACCCCGATCAAGCCGAGGGCCAGTTCGACAGCCAGTTCAGCCATACTCAGTGCTGCAGCTGCAATAGCCCGCATTTTCACGAATCGCACTTCCCGGAATGAAACGGCTGCTGGTCCGCCTGATGGGCTCCAGCCGGCAAGGGTGCCCCGCAGATCGTTGTCCCGTTCCGAGGTTTCTGCCCTGATGGTGGCCCAAGGCTCGGGAACGGAGGCATCCTGTGCAAAGCGTAGCTGCATGCCTTCCTGGTTCCTGATGACGACTCCGTCATAGGTCGAGTCGGGGTTGGCCTCCACGCCGTAGAAAGCGTTGAAGGCAGCAGGATCCACGTGCACCCGGACGGGGATGCGCCGGCTGCTCGCGGAGGTCGCATCCAGGGGGTCCACCTGCACTTCGAAGGCCTGCCCGTTACGATAGGTGTCCGAAGCCAGGTCGTTTATGTCGTAGACCATTCCGAACACGAGGCTCAGAACAATCAAACCAGCCCAGATATAATTCAGCATCTCGGATTGGTGGTCAGGGGAGATAGGGATACCGGATGATACAAAGAGGCGATGAGACCATGAACCGCATTCTCGGCTGGACCCTCCTGATTCAGTGGCGGCGTCTGGAAAAGAGGGGATCCCGCATTGAGGGGCAATTCTCTTGCGTCCCAAATACACTGCCCCGATTTTCAACTTTGCGCGCCCCGCTGCGTTCGCCTCTTACCGAAGCGCTGCAGCCTGTGAGATAGGGTGCCGACCCTGAGCCCGATTCCGTATCGTTTTCCATATTCCCCCTCAAGGTAGCCTCGACCCCCGTGCCCCACTCCCTGCTTCATTTCGGTCTTGTAGCCGTGATGTCCCTGCTGTGGAACAGCTGTGCTCCCGTCAAGGTCTCTGTCGATACGGAAGGCTCGCCGGCGGCTGCAGTGGCAACTCATTTCGTCAGTGATCCCCCTGCGGATTCCGCAGGGGGAGATCGAAGGGCTGATGAGTATCGAACCCGCTCGGGACAGAAGGTATACGGGTACTTCGCTTGGTGGACCCGGGATCTGTGGCAGGACCTGGATCTGAGCATCTACGACAAGATCTTCTTTTTTGACCTGACACCGGCAGCTGATGGCTTCATCAGGGAGCGTAATGGATATCCGACCGCATGGCAGCGTCTCGTTGCGCAGGCTGATCGCTATGCGGTCCCGGTCGTCCCCAGCATCGCGCTCCTCGATGCCGATACATTGCAGGCAATTTTCCTCAATCCGGAGCATCGGAACAACCTGCTACGCTCGTCCCTTTCGCTCATAGAGGACAGCGGTGGCGCGGGGCTGCACCTGGACTACGAGTGGTTTGCTCCAGCCTCGGAGGCGCTCCGTGAAGGTTTCCACGCCTACCTGGACGCCCTTGCCAACGAAGTCAGCGTCCGTTTCCCTCAGGCCAGGCTGTCACTTTTTGTGCCGGCATTCCAACCTGCCGGTATGGTCGATATCGGTCGTATCCCCTCAGCCTACGCAGACGTTATCGTGCAAGGATATGACATGCACTGGTTGACGAGCCCGGTGGCCGGTCCCTTGTCGCCCTTGACCGGGTGGAACGGTAGTAATTGGCAATCCATCCTTCGCGCCATGGATACGGGGCCCTTGGGACGGGAGCGAATGTTCTTGACCGTTCCATACTACGGCTACGAGTGGCCGACTGAATCGGAAGCTCTCGGGTCAGCTACCAGGGGAGTGGCGCGCGTTACCTCCTATGCTCCCATGGATGCCAGCCGCGTACCGGACATACAGCTCTCCTCCACGGAGCGGGCGCGCCAGTTCGGTCGGGGAAGGGATCCCATCTCAGGCAGTCCCTACTACGTGTACGCCGACTCGACCGGATGGCATCAGGGCTGGTATGAGGACCGCGAAAGCCTGGATGCGAAGTATCGCTTCGTCAAAGAGGAGGGCCTGGCGGGCATTGCCATCTTCCTCATTGGCTATGATGCCGGTCAGATGGACAGTCTCCTTCTTGAGCGATTCGGGACCCGGCAGGTGAGGGCGTCCCGTAACAGGTAGCTGTCTCTCAGGAGTTGCCGCATGCATCGGGCGTCCTGTCGGGGTAGCGTGTCAGCGTACGGCCATGCAGAACTCCGTCAGCACGCCTGCGGTGTCTGACGGGTGTACAAAAAAGATGTCTTTGCCATCGGCGCCCCGCTTCGGACCGTCGTTCAGGATCCGATAACCAGCATCCGTGAGCCGCTGGCAGTCCGCCTCCAGATTGTCCGAGCTGAAGGCAAGATGGTGCAACCCTGGTCCCCGCTTTTCCAGAAACCGGGCGATGGGAGACGACGGGTGGAGGGATTCCAGCAGTTCGATCTTGGTCCCGCCCGCATCGAAGAAATACGTGCGTACTCCCTCGGATGCGACCTCTTCCGTCTTGTAGGGTTCAGCGCCGAACAGGGTGCGGAAGTGCTTCAGGCTGGTTTCGATATCGCTTACGGCGATGCCTATGTGCTCCAGGATCACGGGAAAGGGAGGTATGGTGCGAAGTCAGGCTCGTTCGAGATTAGGGATGAAACGCGGCGCGATCAACTGTACCTTACAGGATAGACGCACCCGACCATGCATCAACACACCACCGAGACTGATTACCAGCGGCCCGTCATGATGGCCAGTCTGGCCGTCGCCTTCCTCATGTTGGGGGGCAAGACGTATGCGTGGCTGCTGACCGGATCAGCTGCCATTCTTTCCGATGCCCTGGAGTCTGTGGTTCATCTCTTCGCGACGGGGTTTGCAGCCTTTTCCCTGTGGTACTCCACGCAGCCCGCGGACGAGCAGCATCCCTATGGCCACGGCAAGGTGGCCTACTTCTCGTCAGGATTCGAGGGCGCGCTGATCACGATAGCTGCACTCAGCATCATGTACACGGCCATCGTGGACATCATGCGGGGTCCCGAAGTGGAGCAGATTGGGGCAGGGCTGCTGATTACGGGTGGTCTGGCTCTGGTCAATCTGGTACTTGGCTTGACGCTGGTATACACGGGGAAGAAGCACAACAGTATCGTGCTGCGTGCGAATGGCCATCATGTACTCACGGATATGTGGACATCCGCCGGTGTCATCGTGGGTTTGTTTCTGGTTCACCTGACTGGCATTGTGCTGCTCGATCCCATTGTGGCCATCTTCCTGGCACTCAATATCATGTGGACGGCCGGCAAGTTGATGAAAGACTCCTGGAACGGACTCATGGAAACAGCCGATCCGGAGGAGACCAGCAGGATTGTGACACTTCTCAATGAGGCGTTGGAGAAAGACATCATCCAAGGATATCACCAGCTACGCTACCGCCGGGTACTCGATCGCATTTGGATCGAAGTGCATCTGCTATTCAGAGAAGGGTTGAGCATAACGGATGCCCATGATGAGTCCCATCGCGTTGAGGATGCCCTGCATCGGCTGTTTCCCGGGGACCGCGTCATTTTTACTGCCCATCTGGAGCCGGAACATCACGATGATGCTCATGCGGCGCGCTATCCGGAGCACGGTGAAGACAGTCTTCCAAGGAATTCCTGATGCCTAGGAAACGAATCGTCATCGTAGGTGGCGTGGCCGCTGGTCCTGCTGCTGCCGCGGAGGCCCGACGAGCCGATCCGTCGTCGGAAATCATCCTGGTGGAAAAAGGATCGGATATCTCGTACAGCGCATGCGAGATGCCCATCTACATTGCGGGTGATCTGAATGGGGTGGACCAGTTGGTCCGTTTTGATGCCGCGTCTTTCGCCGGGCGCTTCGATGTGATGGTTCGCCTGCAGACCGAGGTTGAACGGATTGATCCCGACACCCGGCATCTGGAGGTCAGGGATGCATCCACCGGAACGAGAGAGCGCATCTGGTACGATGCCCTGGTTCTTGCCACCGGAATGCGGGCGCATGTGCCTGCTGCATTGCAAGCAGCGTCACACCACGTCTTGACGCTGCGCAGCCTGGAGGATGCCCGTGTGTTTCGGGGTCGCTTGGATCGTGACCCGACAGGGCATGCTGTGGTCGTGGGGGCTGGTTACGTCGGTTTGGACGGTGTGGACGCCCTGTCGCGTGCAGGCTGGCGCGTTACCCTGCTGGCTTCCTCAGGACGCATCATGGCATCCGGCTTGGATCTGTCCATGAGCGATCATGTCGTGCAGTGGCTCACGGGTAGTGGCGTCGCCGTGCGTCCGGAGCGCGCAACAGGCCTTGATGTGTCTCCGGACGGGAGGATCAAAGCGGTACGTACGGATGCAGGAGAGCGGATCGGTTGCGATATGGTCCTGGTTGCTACCGGCACAAGACCTAATGATGAACTGGCACGTGATGCGGGCATTTCGTGTCGTGACGAGGGCGGCATCGTGGTCACTGACACGCTGCAGACCTCCGTACCGTCCATCTGGGCGTGTGGCGACGTGGCCGCTTTCACCGATGTGATCACAGGCACGGTATTCTCCGTACCGCTGGCATTGAATGCCTTCCGATCGGGCCGCGTTGCGGGGCGCAACGCGGCCCGCGGCGGGCGAGGTCGCCCTCGACGCATGCCCCGGGTCGTACATGCTGCAGCGGTATCGGTCGGTAATCTGGAGATTGCGCACACCGGATGGTCGTTTGATGAGGCACGTAGGGCCGGGTTGGATGTAGTAGCGGCCGATGTGCGTCATCGGAGTGCGTCTTCGAATGCCCCAAATCGTCCGCTGCACGTTCGACTTGTCGTGGAAAAGAAGAGCAGGAAACTGGTCGGAGGGCAGCTTGTGGGGCAGGAGGGTGCGGCGCAGCGCATCAACACGTTGACAGCGCTCATTCGCACCGGTGCCACGATCGAGGACGTATATGCCCTCGATTACGTCTACACGCCGCGCCTGGCGCCTGCACACGATCCACTCTTCGTAGCGGCACGTCAGATTCAGAAGATCCTCGATGGCTCATGACGTACGTCTTCTCCCGGTTCGTGAACATCCACCAAGCAGCCGGGTAGGGCCCTTCCCTACGGGTGACCGCCGCGTCATCAAAGCCGCCGTACCCCTTCACCCGCATGCGCCCGTAATCCTAGCACCATCACGAAACCGTACAGCCCCGTGACCGCCCGAACCGATCGTCCTCCATCCATGCGCCTGCTGGCAGCCAGGGAACTGGATGCCATGCTCGCTCAGGATGCCTACATCGGACTGCAGCGGGCCACACGCTCCGGCCATGCGGATATGGATCGAAGTATTCGGGATACCGTGGCGGGCGTCATCCGGTGGCAGCGTTATCTGGACTTCCTGATCAGCCGATTTTACCGTGGCGATGCATCCACGTTGGAGCAGCCGATGAGGACCATCCTGCGCATCGGGTTGCACGGATTGCTTTTCTCCCGGCAGCCGGATCATGCCGTCCTGAACGAGACGGTGGAGGCTGCCAAGATTCACGTCAGGAAAGGAGCAGCCGGATTGACCAACGGGATCCTGCGTGCGGCTGCCCGCAAGCGAGATGCACTGCCAAAACCTGACGGAGACGCAGCCGACGTGCTTGGTACGCGCTACTCGCATCCCGACTGGATGGTTCGGCGGTGGCTGGAACGGTATGGGCCCGAAGCCACCGAAAGCCTGCTGGCCTACAATAATCAGCGGCCCGTCTATGGATTGCATCTGGCCTCCAATGCATCGGCGCTCAAGATGGCGCTTCGTGCCTCGGAGGTGGCGTTTGAGGAGTCTGCCTGGCTGGCGGACATGATACGGCTTCCCAGCCTGCAGCCCGTGATCAAGGCGGGTTGGCTGTCTGAGGGCAAGGCGTGGGTGCAGGATGAGGCTGCTGCATTGGTGACCGCATTCGCTGGTGCAAAAGAGGGGAGTCAGGTGTTGGATCTGTGCGCGGCGCCCGGCGGGAAAACCATGCAGCTGGCTCGGGATGTCGGACCCGGTGGGCGCGTGGTGGCTTGCGATATCCAACAGAACAGACTGGGCCTGGTGCGACAGAATGCCGAGCGCCTGGCCCTGTCGAATATTGAGTTCGCGGTTCGGGACGCACGCTCGGTTCCTCAGGAGTGGATGGGAGCCTTTGATCTCGTTCTCCTGGACGCTCCCTGTTCCGGTCTCGGTGTGCTGGCAAAGCGGGCGGATATGCGATGGCGACGGGAACTGTCCTCGGTCGATGAACTGACCCGCCTTCAGAAGGAATTGTTCAGTGCAGCTGCCGCCTGTGTGCGCCCGGGTGGTGTACTCGTCTACAGCACATGCACCATAGAACCTGCCGAGAACGAGGAGCAGGTTGCGGCCTTCCTGGCCTCGCATCCTTCCTTTTCGCGGGAGGCTCCCGAGGCTGCCTTTCCGCATGAGTGGGTCACGGCCGATGGTGACTATCTGAGTCTGCCGTTCGAAAGTGGTATGGATGGTGCATATGCCGCTCGCTTGCGGCAGGTCGTGTGATGCAGAGCGCAGTGCATCGGGCGGTCAAAAGGCGCCGAGCCCCGAAACCTGCTGCGCCATGTGGCATACCTCAGGCGGTATGGACCCCCAACCGGAAGGATTTCGTGACCCGCAGCGTACGTTTTTTCCTGATGATGCTGGTGACCCTTGCGGGCACCGACGACGCCTTGGGACAACGCGTTGCCAAGTACGGGGCTGATTTCCTTGCCGGCGGCGTCGGCGCCCGCGCCCTGGGCATGGGAGGCGCTTTCATCTCGGTGGCGGATGACGTCTACGCCGGCTTCTGGAATCCTGCGGGCCTGCCTGAGGTGGACGCCCGGGAAGTTTCCTACATGCATGCCGAGCGCTTTTCCGGCATTGTCTCGTTCGACTACACGGGCTTCGCCGTTCCGTTTTCCGATCGTAGTGTGCTCGGCGTCAGTCTGATCCGCAGCGGGGTGAACGACATCAAGAACACGCTCGATGCGTGGGATGCAGAGCGCGATCAACCGATTCCGGATCCGGAGAGTGCCATCACCACCTTTTCTGCCGCCGATTACGCGTTGCTCGTGGCCTATGGCAAACGAGTGACCCAAGCGTTTTCGTTCGGAGTGACCTCCAAGATCATTCGCCGCAACATTGGCGCTTTTGCCACGGCTTGGGGGTATTCCATGGACATCGGGGTCCGCTATCGTACGCCGTCCTGGCACCTCGGTGCAACGGTTCAGGACGTGACCACAATGCTGCAGTCCTGGTCTGTGGATACAGATCGGCTTGCTGCCATCCAGGATGTCTTCGGAGATGACCTTCCCGAGGGCGGCACAGAGTTGGTTCTTCCGGTGCTGCGCCTGGGTGCATCGCGTTTGATGGATGTTCGCCCCGGATTGCTTCGCCTGGCCATGGATATGGACCTGTCCTTTGATGGTGCCACGTCATACACCCTTTCTCTTGGCTCCATGGCCATGCATCCCCGGCTGGGAGCGGAGCTTGTCGTCGCCGACAGGGTGGCCTTCCGGGCCGGTTTCAATCGTATCCAGTTTGTGGACGGTGAGGGTATTGACCTGACACCCTCCGTGGGCACGGGATTCAGATGGGGACGGGCTGCTCTGGATTATGGTTTCGGTGATTTTGCTGGTTTGGTATCGGATTTGGGATATTCCCATCGCATTTCTGCCCAGTATCGTTTTGCTGACTGAGACGGCACGTGTCTGATATCCCCTCCGATCGCCCCCACGTCTGCCTCGTCATCCCCGTGTATAACGAGGAGGAAGTGCTTCCCGTACTGCTCGAGGCCCTTGCACGCTTCCAGGCCTCCCGAACGGAGCGCGTTTCGGTCCTGTTCGTGGATGACGGTTCCACCGACGGAACCGTTTCCTGCATTCAAACCGACACGAGCGGGATGACGGATATCCGTTTGATTTCGTTCTCCCGCAATTTTGGTCATCAGATTGCAGTTACGGCGGGGCTGCATCTATGCGATGCGGACGCGGCCATCGTCATGGATGCCGATCTGCAGGATCCCCCCGAGGTGGCTGGCAGGATGATGGATGTCTGGAGGGACGGATACGATGTGGTCTACGGCAGGCGATTGGAACGGGAGGAAGTGGGCTGGCTGCAACGGGTTACCGCGGCGGTGTACTACCGCTTCTTCCGCTCTTTCACGGAGATGGATGCCCCGGTCGACACCGGTGACTTCCGTCTTGTTTCACGACCCGTTCTGGAGGCGTTTCGGGACCTGGGTGAGCAGCAGCCGTACGTACGGGGTTTGATAGCATGGTTGGGTTTCCGCCAAACCGCGGTCGATTACGTGCGTCCCGGCAGGGCTGCCGGCAAGACGAAGTATCCGTGGCGCCGGCGCTTCGATCTGGCGCTCGATGGCCTGGCCTCGTTCTCAGGCAAGCCCCTCCGATTTGCCATGCGCCTTGGCCTTTTCATTTCGGCCGGTTCGTTCTTGGGTCTGGTATGGGTCCTGTTCACCAAATACGTATTCGAGACGGCGATAACCGGTTGGGCCTCATTGATATTTGCAGCCTTCTTCTTCGGGGGTGTGCAACTGTTCTTCCTTGGCGTTATCGGATCGTATCTGGCTCGCGTATACGATGAAGTCAAAGGCCGACCCAGGTATGTCATCCGGTCCTCCTGGCGGTCCGATACAGTAGACCTGGGTCATGGACCCTGATGCCTTGATATGGGTTTCAACACCCGGTCTCTCGTACATGATCTCATGAAGTTGCGTAAAGAAGACAGAACAGGATTGCTTGTCAGCATCAGCCTGCACGTGATTGTGCTGGTGGTGCTTTCCTTGGTGACGGCCTCTGCCAGGGAGGAGCAGCCCATGGGATTTCTGGAAGTAGAATTCGGTCCCCTCTCCGAGGGGCGACCGGTGCAGCAGGCGCCCATCCGGGAAGAGGCCGAGCCGGAAACCGAGCAAGAACCGCTCGAAGAGGTGGAGCGTCCTCCAGTTTCGCCACCAGAAGAGGCCAAGCCGGTGGACCTGCCCGACTCCGAGTTGGACATTCCGGATGAGGAAATCGTGGAAGCGCCTGAGGCCGAAGTGATTGCGCCGGAGGAACGTACCACCGAAGAAGAGGAGCAGCTGGAGGAGGACGAACAGCCCGAGCAAGAGGTCGTGCAGCCACTCGGAAGCGGTTCGCTTGACCCGGATGATGAAATGGACACGGGAGATGAGGGTACATCGAATCAGGAGAAGGCCTCGGCACCTTTCCGGATTGAGGGACTCAATCGGGACCCCATCACGACTCCACTGCCTTCCTTCCTGTCCCAGAACAGCAATGTGCGTGTAACCGTCAGGATTACTGTCGATCCGCTCGGCAACGTGACGCAGGCGCTGCCTGTGCGTCGTGGAGACCCCACGCAGGACAGGGAGGTTCTGCGGGTTGTACGCGGGTGGCGGTTCAACCCGCTGCCGGCCAATGCCCCTCAGGAGCCGCAGCAGGGACTGATCACCTTCGTGTTCACTCGCCGCTGATCGAGAGCGAGGCCGGCAAGCGCCGCGGCAGGTTCACCTTTCGAGTCCGTCAAGCCACTCGGAAACACTCAGTCCTGCCTGGTTCACCGGAAAGAGGGAGTCGATCCGTCCGGTTGAGTCTACGTGGCCCATACCGAGCGCCAACGGACCACTGCGCACCAGGACGTATCGGGTCCTGTCGCATGGTGGCACAAGCTCTAATGGGTCCACGGTTTGCCGGCACAGGAACGGCAGGATATCATCCTGTGACAGGTCAGCCGTCCCTGCTTGCGCATGGTGTGCGAGCAGAGGGGCCAAACCAGAGGAGGGACGGGAGTATCTGGAAGCCTGGCTCAGGCCACTCATTCCGGCCGATACCACGTTGAAGGGAAGCTCCGGGGTGGCTGCGCCCACCAGGCGGTTTCGCCTGCGATCCGTCGGCAGGATGCGAAAAGCATGATGGAAGGCCTCGTCAGGCGCGTAGGCGCTCCATGGCAGCACCCCGGAATCTGCAACCTTTGTATCGGGATGAGCAGGCCAGTCATCCCGCACCACGGTGCCTTCTTTGCGCAGCAGGGCAAGAAAGAACCCTCCCGTGTCGTTGCGATGCGGCCAGATACGGCGCGTTCCAACAAGTGACGGATGCAGGGTCTGGCCATTCCAGTGGTCAATGCCCGGATCCAGCCTTGCGCCTTGAATCTCGAAGGGTTCGATGCTGACACTCCCTTCGCGGCCCGGACGGGAAACCACTCGATTGACCACCATCTCGTTCTCTTCCGGAGCGAACGTACACGTGGCATAGAGCACCCGTCCACCGGGCCGCGTAAGGCGTATGGCCCGTCGAAGCAGGGCCTCCTGCGTATCCGGCAGGGAGGCATCGCGATTCCGGGATCCGGGGCGCAACACCGAGGGGTTTTTGCGGCTTGTTCCCTCGCAGGAACACGGCACATCCACAAGTACGGCATCAAAACGCACGGGCACGTCCGACGATTCGAGCGATCGGTCAGGAAAGGAGGTACCATCGTGGACTGTAAGAAGTACCTGCGGTAGTCGGAACCGGTCCACAAGGCCCCGCAGGACCTGCAGACGGGCAGCGGACACATCGTTGCCAACCACACAGCCATGGATACCTACCGCTTCTGCCATGTGAACCGTCTTGTTTCCGGGTGCGGCGCAAAGATCCAGGACCCGTTCTCCGGGCTGCAGCCCCATGGCCTGAACCGCCATCATGGCTGCCTCTTCCTGTATCAGAAACCCTCCAAGAAGAAAGTGCGCTCCGAATGGGCGGTCTTTGGCGCGTATCCTGAAGCCGTTGCGGGTCCATGATAGCGGCTCAAGGCCGGAGGGGGGGCATACCTCAAGGGCGGACCGATGGCCCTCAGGCATCCAGCAGGTTGATGGTAGCGGTCGATTGCATGCCGCACGAAAGGCAGCTACATCGCTGACCAGCTCATGATATCGTTCCAAGCGGTCATCTGACATCGGATCAGCCTAATTGGTGCCATGTTGGTTTCTGACAAATCGATCAGAAGAGAAGGCCAGGGTCAATCGAATGGCCAGCTGCTCTTGCACACCCGCAGGATGGATGCCAAGCGGCCGGTCCGGCAGGTTGATGAGGGCCACCACGGCCTTTCCATATCCAGAGAACAGGGTCTTGCCCACGGAAGCGTCCACCACGATGTGCGGGGGCACTGTGGTCCGCGCGGGCTCCCGATATTCCGGCCACGTCCATCGGGAGCGGTAACCCAGGCGCACGAACCAGCTCACGCCACCAGCCCATTCATCGCTTGCGCTGACACCGAAGCGATGTCGAGGGAAGCCCGTCTGGTGACGAAAAAAAACATCATCTCCCTCGGAGGACACGTGGTAGAACTGCAGGAAGCTACGAAGCGCGATTCCGCTTTCAGCACGCCATTCCATTCCCACGCTGCGTGAAAACAACCAGCCCCCATGGGGAGCAGACCAGGACCAGGAGGGAAGCAGAGGACCGATTCCAAAACGCTGGTCGATAATGCGATCCGGCATCAGATGCCCCCCCATCCACCGTATGCGTCCATCCACCCAACCGCTCCAGTGTCGGGTCAGCGATCGGTTGGCCGTAGCGCCGAGATCGAGGGAGCGGGGAAGGGTACCCGACCCACCGAAGGGCGGCAAGGACATCCAGTCGCCGAGGTCCACCCCGGCTTCTGCCCATTCCGAGAGCTGGCCCGGCTCGGGAAACCGTCCGGCGGCATACTGAAGGGCCAGTTGCAGCCACCCATTGTCGTCCCGGTAACGGAGGCTCCCTTCGGAGAAGCTGCTAAGCGTTGCGCGCCGGGATGCCTCGGAGGGGATGCGCAGTATTTCGGCGGAGACGGTTGCCAGCCATGAACCGGATGAACGCGCCATCTTTCCATGAATCGATGGCAGGAGCAGCGAACGGCCATGGCCGCCTTGCGAGATCCGGCTCGAGCGCAGGGCCATCCCGCCGCTCCAGTCGATGCCGCCCCAGCTCCTTTCCAGACGAAGCCGGACAGCCGATTGGGCAAGAGTAACCGGGGAGGGAAGGGTGATGTAGGACGGTCGATTGCCCGTCATTACCTCAGAGGCATCCACGTCCAGTCGAATCCGCACCGGATCCAGGTCAGCCCTAAGCTGTCCCACCATCCAGGATCGGGTCAGGCGGGAGGGCCACTCCCATCCGGCAGCCTCATGATAGGTGAAGCCCTTTCGGCGGGACTGTCCGGCCAGAAGATGACCGGTCCAATGATGTCCCTGGAACCGCAGTCGGGCAAAGGGAGAAAACTGGGTCACGATCGGCTGTGCGTCCTCCGCGTATGTTTGACGAACGCGACCGGAAATTCGATCGTCGGTCAGATGATGCAGATCGGTCTGAAGACCCGATTGCACCATCCAACGACCGTTTCCCCAGCCGAGCCGTAACCACGTGGCAGGACCGCTGCGGTCCACATTGGTAAGCCGGGCATCAACGTGTTTAGCGGGACCTGGATCTCCCGTCTCATTGATGAGCGCCATGGAGCCGGCCGCGTTCCAACCGGAGAGCATCGGAGTTTCCAATAACACGCGTCCTTCGGCCAAGCGCGCACCCGGCATGCTGTTGAGTCCGGGTATCCATGTCACGGAAAGCAGATCGCCCGGGGAGGCTGGAAGGCTCTCGGTAAGTACACGGTCCAAGACATGCGCAGGAATTGCCACTCCGTCGAGGAAGATGGCGGGCGCCACTGGATGCATCCCTCCGAGGCCGGAACCCAAAAACCTCAGGGTGTAACGGTCCGGGCTCCAGGTTTCCACGGCAGGCATGGCGCGAAGGATCTCGGAGAGGCGAACGGCACCTGTGGCTTGGATTTCGGACTGCGTCAGGCTCCAGGGGGACCAGGCGGCGGCTTCTGCGTGGGCTACCTGGCCATGGGCAGGAGCGGAACGAAGGAATGCCACAAGGGCGAGCGTTACCAGTGCCCTGACCAGCGCAACCGTCATACCTGTGTTAAGGCGTCCTCGGGGAGACGCACCCGATATCCGGTAACACACCCTCATTGGAGTATCCACCGTATCCATACTGGTGTCTGAATGGTCCAGGCGAGGCCTGCGCTGAGGCCTACGCTGTCCCACCGCGGGCGCGTGAGTACCCGCAGGACGCGGACCTCGGTGAACATGCCCAGACGACCGATGGCTCCACCCAGACGAAGCCAGGGGCCGACGATCATTTCGGATTCAAGGCGTCCGGGGGCTGTCGACGGGAGATCAAACAGCATGAACCGATTACCAAGCAACAGCCCTGCATGTACGGAGACGGGAGCCCGGGGGGCACTTGAAAAGCCAACCCCTGCGAGTATATCCGTGGTCTGTGCATCAGGCAGGTCCACCGTGGCCGGATTGCCTGACTGATCAATCACATCAGGTACGTCATCCGCTCCTTGCCAGGCGCGATATGACACATCGAGGCGTATCCAGCCTCGGCCGTAGCGTGTATCCACGGACAGCCTCAGATCAGAACCCGGCGACCAACCCGGCATGCCGCTCTGCTGCAGAAGGGTACCGCTCGAAACGGCAATGCGGAGCGAGGAGAATGACGCGTCGGAAGGGGCCTCCTGAGCGTGTACAGTTGTCACAGGAACAAGACATACGAGGGTAAGCGCCGTGAACAGCAACTGACGGACTTCGGCAAACAGCCGGGCAGGGGAATACCAACGTTCACAACCGATCAGCCGAGTAGGCATGGGCATCACAGCGCGCGTGATCCTGCCATGCGATAGGTCAAGGTCAGGGCGGCGGTCAGATGGCTGTTAGCCATTCCTGATGCCTGGCCTGCATCCACCATGCGGTTCCAGCCAGCTTCAACGGCAATGTCCATACCGCTCCTGAGCAGACCGTGAAGTTCTACGAACGGGCGCAGAGTAGTCCTGGAGGTGCCGGTAAAGAGGACCTTTTCGTCCAAGGAAGGAAGCTCTTCCCTGAAGTCAGCTTCGCCTTGCCGCAGCAGGTCAATTCCTGTGCGAACCAGCCAGCCCGGAAAACGCAACCAATCCATATGGCCTGTCAGGTGGGCAACATCCGAGTGCTGCATGGCGATGCCGCGGCCCAGATACAGCCATCGCCCCTCAGCCTGCTCCGAATTGTATGCGCGGGCGGTCACGACCGTGGCCGACAGGCCCAGGCTCACGCGACGCGGCATGATGCGATGGGAGAAAGCCAGATGGGCAGCCAGGGAAGCCGGTTCCTTCCCATTGAGAACATCTACATCGTCCAGAATCAGCTCCCCGTTGGCCATGTTGCGCTTACCCCGATAGGAGAAAAAAGCCCCGACCATGCCATTGTTCTCATCATTTTTGGGGCGATTGTCCACCTCCCAGAGAGCCACGTTGAACGGATTGGCAAACTTCAAGGAGAAACCACTGCCGGGACCGGAATACAGGGTGGCGTGCGAAAGCCCGACCGTCCAGGCAGGCGACATCCTGACGACCAGACGGTGGGCGGCAAGCATGCGTCGGTTGCTCCCGGCGCGGACAGAGTCCGCGCCGGCTGTCCCCGTCATGCGTCCATCTCCGGTAAAACTGTCCAATTCTGCCAATACGCTCTCCACGTACACCCTGTCAGGCCCCATGCGCCACGCTATCTGATCCATGGGTCTCGGGTTTCGGCTCAGGAGGAGGCCCGGACCGTCGATGGAACCCCAGTGGCGGCCCATCCGCCCGAAAAAGACGTCAACGAATCGCCCGTCACGTGCCACATAGGCATCCTCGGCGCGTGACAACCAGCGGTGCGCCGTATCCATACCGTCCGGATCGATTTCGTACCACCGATCCACCCGCACACCGATGGAGGCGGTCCAGGCACCTTCCTGAATCCAAGAACGGGCAAGGAGCATGGGTTGCCAGGAAACGTCGTCCATGGCCTGGTACCTGAGAAGGTCCCGACGATCCTGGGATGCCAGCCGGATGCCACTTCGAAGGTCCGCATGGAGGCGTCCAGGCCGGGATGTCTCCGGCAGCCTTGCCAGCATACGCTCGGCCGTCCCAGCAGCCCATATCGATTCCGGGGGCACGTCTCGCAGCCAAGCAGCCATCTCGGAGGCCGGCTTCGGCCAGGACAGGGCAGGAACGTTTGGCGCCATGCCTTCCAGCAGCAGCGTACCCATGAAGGCCTGCAGTGGATCATCCACGGCCACGGGGGGCGCCTGGCGGGCCATACCCACCTGGGCCATCCCGAAGAGAAGGGTCAGCAGAGACAGGATGTGGGAATATGGCGTGGGAAACGAGCGCATGAAGCGAGCAAACGAACAGAACCTTAGCACAGTTTCATGGGTATGCACGCGCTGAATCCCCGGAGCCGAACCTACCGCCCTCCTTGACCCGCAACGTCGAGCTTACTGCCCTCATCCTGATGGATGCCCTGGCAACGCTGATTGCCAACCGGTTGTGGTATCTGGCCCGTTTCGAGTGGGAATGGTTGGCAGAGCCGGTATTGGTACCCGATCCGACCGTCACCAATCTGATGATCGTTCTCCTGACGGGTTTCTGGTTGGTTGTGTTCATGTTCTTCGGGCTGTACCGGGAACGCTACGCATCGTCCCGGTTCGATGAGCTGGTGACGGTTGTCAAGGTAGTTACCGTCGGGATTCTGGTGCTCTTCCTGCTTCTTTTCGTCGAGAACCTCGACCCTCATTCTGCTCGGTCGAACATCCTGGCCTACTGGGCGGCCATCATCCTCTTTGTGGCCCTCGGGCGTGTTCTCGTTCGTTCCGTACAGAAACGATTGATTCTTAAGGGAAAGGGACTCCATCGAGCACTCATCGTTGGATGGTCTGATGTCGTGGACTCCCTCTACGAGGAGGTGGCCCGCTATCCAGAGGCTGGATTGTCCATTGTAGGCGCCGTACGGCTTCAGCGGAACGAGCTCGAAGGCGCATCCCCACCGGAGGCGCCCGTGGGTCATCGGGTCTCTGATCTGCCTCGTCTCATCGATGACCTCGATGTCCAGGATGTACTCATTGCACTTGGTCCGGACGATGCCGACCAACTCATGGAGGTACTCAGGTTGACTGATGGCAAGCCCGTAACCCTCAAGCTGGTGCCCGATTTTTACTCCATCATCGGCGGGATGGCTCGTACCGAGCACATGTATGGGCTGCCTCTCATCGAGGTCATGCCCGAGCCCATGCAGGCGTGGGAGCAGAGCCTGAAGCGCCTCATGGATTTCGTCGTGTCCCTGGTCGTGCTTGTGGCTGGATTACCCGTCTGGATCCTGATCGGGTTGGTCATCAAACTGACAAGTCCGGGGCCCGTCATCTACCGACAGCGCCGCATCGGTCAGAAAGGGAAAGAGTTCACCATGTACAAATTCCGTACGATGGATGAAGACGCCGAGGCGCACACGGGTCCTGTCTGGGCGACCGAGGACGATCCGCGCTACACGTCTGTCGGACGCTGGCTGCGGAAAACCCGTCTGGATGAGGTCCCCCAGTTCGTGAATGTCCTCCTGGGCAGCATGTCCTTGGTTGGGCCCCGGCCTGAGCGCCCATACTTTGTGGAAAAGCTGGCAAAACAGATTCCCCTGTACTCACGCAGGCACCGGGTCAAGCCGGGTATTACGGGTTGGGCACAGGTCAAGTGGAAGTACGACAGCAGTCTGGAAGATGTACAGCAAAAGGTCAAATATGACTTGTTCTACATCGAAAACATGAGTCTGCGGAGGGATTTGCAGATTCTGTTCCGCACTCTGCACACGGCTCTCAAGGGGAGTGGTCGTTGACGCACGGACCCGTATCTTCAGCCCCGTCCTGCTCCGCCCGCCTGCCGTGGTGAGTGGACCTCGAACTCACCGTTAACCGTACGTCACCACCGACGAACGCATGGCTATCAAAACGAAGAAAGAAACGGAAGCGGTGTATCGCGCCCTGCTTCTCCCTCGTGTCATCGAGGAGAAAAAGCTCAGATTGATCCGGCAGGGGCGCCTTTCAAAATGGTTCAGTGGCTTTGGTCAAGAGGCTATCGCTGTGGGTGTGACCTGGGCGCTTGAGGATGATGACTATGTGCTGCCGATGCACCGCAACCTGGGTGTGTGGACTACAAGAGGGGTCGACCTTGAGCGTTTGTTCTGTCAGCTCATGGGGCGCGAGGGAGGGTTCACGAAGGGGCGGGACCGGACCTTCCACTTTGGTCTCCCGGAGAAAAACATCGTCGGCATGATATCCCATCTGGCGGCCATGCTGCCGGTGGCGAGTGGCCTGGCCCTCGCGGCCAAGCTGCGCGGTCAGCAGCGCGTAGCAGCGGCATTCGTGGGGGAGGGTGCGACAAGGGAGGGGGATTTCCATGAGGCCCTGAATCTTGCCTCCGTCTGGAAGCTACCGGTCCTGTTTGTGGTTGAGAACAACGGGTACGGATTATCCACGCCCACGTCCGATGTCATTGCGGTGGATGATATTGCCGAAGCCGGATCGGGCTACGGGATGGCTTCCGTCGTCGTGGACGGTAATAATGTGCTGGCGGTCATGGAAGCCGTCCGGAATGCCCGCAAGCGGGCCTTGAAAGGCAACGGACCCACCTTGCTGGAGATGAAGACATTCCGGATGCGTGGCCACGAGGAAGCATCCGGTACCAAATATGTCCCCAAGGAATTGCAGGAGAAATGGGCCACGCTCGATCCCATCGAGCGCTTCCTTCCCATCGCGGTCGAGAAACTGGGTGCCAAACGCTGCCAGTCCATTCGCGAGGAACTCATCTCGCAGATTGATGAGCTGGCCGAATGGGCGTTGACGCAACCAGAGGTTACCAGCAGCGCAGAGAAGGAGCATGCCGACCTGTTCGCCGTATCTGCGGCGGTTGAAACCAACGGGGCCGCAGCACAATCTTCCGAGAAACGCTTCATCGATGCCATATCGGACGGATTGCGCTCCTGGATGCGGGATGAGCCGGAATCGGTCGTCATGGGACAGGACATTGCGGAATATGGCGGGGTATTCAAGGTTACGGAAGGCTTCCTGGAAGAGTTTGGCGCCGATCGCGTGCGCAATACGCCCATCATCGAGAGCGCTGCCGTGGGTGCTGCCATGGGCCTGGCCCTGGCCGGTATGAAGGCGATTCTGGAAATCCAGTACGCGGATTTCATCTCCTGCGGATTCAACCAGATCGTGAACAACCTGGCAACGACATTCTATCGCTGGGGAGCTCCGGTGGGTGTCACGATCCGTGCTCCCTTCGGAGGAGGGATCGGGGCAGGACCATTTCATTCCCAGTCCATGGAGGCCTGGTTCTGTCACGTCCCGGGACTGAAGGTGGTTATTCCATCGACTCCTGCTGATGCCAAGGGATTGCTCTTGTCCAGCCTGGATGATCCCAATCCGGTGCTCTTTTTCGAACACAAGAAGCTCTATCGATCTATTCGGGGGTCCGTACCGGATGCGCCCGTTCGGGTACCCATCGGCAAGGCTCGTTGCGCACGCGAGGGTACCGATATCACGATCGTAAGTTGGGGGGTTGGCGTGCATTGGGCATTGGAGGCTGCCGAAGAGTGGAGTACGCGCGGCGTTGAGATCGAGGTCATCGATCTGCGTACACTCGTGCCGTGGGACAGGGAGGCGGTACTCGCATCCGTGCGCAAGACCAGTCGCTTGATCATCCTGCATGAGGCTTCGCGGACCGGAGGGTTTGGGGGCGAAATAGCTGCAGAAGTCACGGAAATGGCCTTCGAGCACCTTGATGCTCCCCCCATGAGGATTGGAGGAGCCGACCTGCCCATCGCGTTTTCCAAAGCCATCGAAGAGGAGGTCTACTCGGCCAAGGCCCGGTTGGACACCGCCATCGCCGAGGGCGTGGCCTATTGAACACCCCGAGAGCACCCCGTGACGGTCGACAGGATCCGGGAGGACGCCTGTCGGTTTGTCCCCAGCCATGGTATCACGCCAAAACGTCGCATCGCGTACCTACATCGCCTCTCATCGCATCATTCAGACTCACCATCATGAACGTCAACCAATTGTTTGTCCGGACGCTGATGCCCGTCATGCTGCTCGTTTCAGCATGCAACGGATCCGGGAATTACCCCGTGCATTCGCATGTCGAAGGGACCTTTTCCGTTCGATCCGAGATTGACTCCACGCGCAATTATGCCAACTTCCGGGTCTCCGTCCTGGGGCAGAAGGAGGGCAATGTGGATACACTCGGGACGGCACTTACGGGTGCGGATGGATCGTTTGTCATGGATGTTCATGCACCGGAGCCTGGCGTATACCCCATTTCAGTTGATCGAGGTGAAGGGGAACTGGCGATGGGAGAGTTTGTGGCGGTGGACGGGGACAGTGTCCGCGTGAGTGCAACCTTCCCATTGGGAGCTCGCCGGCTCCGTATCGTATCGCCGGAAAATGCAGCTTGGACTGCCTATCGCAATGCCAAGGTGCAGCATAACTACGCGATGGCGGAATTGATTGGCGCAGGAGACTACACGGCCGACATGATGGAGCGTGTCATTACGCAGACCAGTACGGTGTTGTGGAACATCCAATCGACATACCCGGAGACCATAGGGGGCAACCTGGCCAAGGCCGAATCTGTGATCATGATGGAGGGATGGAATGATTCCCTTGTGGTGGCACGACTGGGAGAGATTGCCCCCTCCAACGCAAGCATGGTGGAGGTAGCTCGCGCGGCGAGACGCTCCATCGCGCGCCTCGAGGGGGGAGCAGCCTCCCTGCGATATTTGACGCAGCTTGTGGATGAGGTCCCCGAAGGCATGCGGGCCGGAATCCTTGCAGATGCTGTGGTGGCCTACGCGGATTCCAATGCGGCTACAGAGGCCGTCGAGGCTGCCACGGAATTGCGCAGGAACTACCCTGATTCGCCGTGGGCCCAATGGGCCATCAGAGCGACCTACGACCTCGAAAACCTGCAGCCAGGGATGGAGGCACCAGCCTTTGCCCTTGTCGATCGCGAGGGGCAGAGTCTGACGTCATCCAGTCTATCGGGACGGTTCGTGATTCTGGAGTTCTTCGATCCACTTGAGCCCATCTTCCAGCGGGAGATGGCAGTACGCGACTATCTGGCGGGTACCATTCCCGAGGCGTTGTTCCAGTATGTGTCCGTCAGCGTTGAGGCGGATGAGGCAGTGAATCAAGCGCTCTTCGAAGAGGGCGCCAGGCCCGGCCGATTTGTTTTCTCTGACGAAGGAATAGAGCAGCAGATCGTACAGGATTTCAATGTGCATATCATGCCCACCCGTTTTTTGATCGACCCTGATGGACGCATCGTAGCCCGCTACACGGGCCCTGCCTTGGATGATCTCGAGAGTGATCTCATTACGATCATCAACTCGGTCAATGAACTGGCCGATCGTCTGCCCCAACGCCCCTGATATGCCATCCCAACCTTAAGCTCGGACCATTGACATGCTCGTAGTTGGAAATTGGAAGATGAATCTAGATCTGGCGGCTGCCCGCCAGTTGTCCTCGGCCATAGCAGCCTCCATCGGACCCTTGGATACCGTGGATGTGGGCATGTGCCCCCCCTTTGTGGCGCTCGACGCGGTCTTCGCCGTTCTTCATGGCACGGGCATTCGCCTCGGTGCCCAGAACATGCATGAAGAGGAGGGTGGTGCCTACACGGGGGAAGTATCGGCTTCCATGCTGCGGGCCGTGGGATGCCATTATGTCATCCTTGGACACTCCGAGCGCCGGCAGTATGCTGGAGAGACGGATCAGACGGTCAGCAAAAAAGCCCGCAAGGCCCGTGAGCACAACCTCGTGCCCATCGTATGCGTCGGCGAATCGCTCCCTCAACGGGAGGCGGGTACGCATCAGGCAGTGGTCGAAAAACAGGTCATGGAAAGCCTGAGCGGAGTGGATTGCACCCATGCTTCAGAGCTTGTCGTGGCTTACGAACCCGTTTGGGCCATCGGAACGGGTGAAACAGCCTCGCCCCAGCAGGTAGCCGACATGCATGGTCACATCCGCCGTCTCCTCGAGCATCTCTTCGGACGTGCCGTCGGGTCGGGTATACCTATTCTTTACGGCGGGAGCGTCAAGCCTTCCAATGCACAGGAGCTTTTCAACCAGCCCAACGTCGACGGAGGCCTAATCGGAGGCGCCTCGCTACGGGCCGAGGATTTTCTGTCCATCGTGAATGCCGCACGGCGCTAGACCGGAAATGGAGGGCCCCGGAATGAAGGCGGGCGCTCCCTCAGTCGTCAGAGGAAGGAGTGGCGGAGGGCTTTTTCGATTCGGGCGCGCCAGAGGCTGCCCCGCCTTCGCCTGAACTCGTGGATGATGGGCTCGTGGACTTGCGGGCATAGTCGGTCAGGTAGAAGCCACTACCTTTGAATACCAGCCCGGCCCCACCTGAAATGAGCCGCTTGACCTTCTGTCCTGTGGTCGGACATTCCGTGAGTGGGCTGTCCGTGATACGTTGCTCGATTTCGAAAACAGTTCCGTCCTCGCGCTTGTACTCATATGTAGGCATGGTCCTTTCGGATTGGATGTCGGGCGGGCTTGAAGTCTCGATCGTTTTGCCGGTTCCTCGAAAAGCTCCTACTCAGTGGATTGCACGGCGTCATTGAGGCCTTTCTCAAGCGCGTTGAAGGCCGCATTCGCGACCGCTGGCCGCAGCGGAATGTGTTTACGATTCTGCCGTGTCGGATACACGCGATTGGTCAGCAGGATGACATAAAGGTGCGAATCCGGGTCATACCAGAAAGAGGTACCCGTAAAGCCCGTGTGCCCGAACGAACGGGGACCAAAACGCGAGCCGGCGGACGAGTAGCCCGTCATACTCTTGGTGTCCCACCCAAGAGCCCTCGTGTGGCGTCCTTCCGGATCCGTGCGCTCCGTGAAGCGACGGATGGTTTCGGGTTTCAGGAAGGGTCTATCACCCACAAGACCCTCTCTGGACAGCATGCCGGCGAATCGGGTAAGATCCCTTATGGTGGAAAAAAGACCTGCGTGACCCGCGGTTCCGCCGAGCAACCAGGCCGTTTCGTCATGCACCTCGCCCTGCAGGGTTCGTCTCCGGAAGTAATCATCGACCTCGGTTGGCACCGCCCGATCAAGCCCCCTGTTCCGATTGCTCATGTAGCCTGTTGAAACCATCGAAAGGGGCTCAAAAACTCGGCGTGCAACAAAGTCATCAAAAGGCTCGCCCGTGATGGCCTCCGTCATCCAGGCCAGTGTAATTGGACCGAAGTCCGAGTATCTGGATTGACTTCCCGGCTGGTAGGCCAAGGTATCCGAAAGGATACGCTGTCGAACCTCAGCGCCGGTGCGGACACCACGCATGTGGAAGGGTATGAACGGGATCAATCCACCTACGTGGGACAACAGATCGCGTACCGTGACCATGCCTTTACCGTTTTGGCCGAAAGCTGGCAGGTAGTCGGCCACCGGGCGGTCCAGATCCACGAGGCCATCCTCGACAAGAAGCATGATGGCCGTGGTTGTCGATATCACTTTCGTAAGCGATGCCAGATCGAACACATCCTGTTCCCTGATGGGACGCTTGCGCTCGAACGTGTGATAGCCATGCACCTGCTGGTGGGCTACGGTCAGATCGCGCCCGACAGCCAGTGCCGCAGTTGGGAAGGCACTGTCCGAGACGGCCCGATCAAGCAGAGGGACGAGGTCGTTCAGGATGACTTCATCAAGGGAAACCGAGCCTGCGGGGCCAACAGAGGCGAAAGAAGGCTGTGTTTGCATCCCACTGCCGCGCGGCCAGGCGGGAGGAACGTTCACGGGTAGCCGACCGCTCGAACCCGAGAGGCCGAACAGGACATCGGCCGAAGCCGCGGCCATGGCATCCGAGGCATCGTAACTCTGCACGACGAGGGCCGAAGCGGGAAGCACGCTCGGAAGGGCATAGGGCTTGCTGAAGCTCACGTACACGATGCGGGCCCCACCTGAGGACAACTCCTTCACGAACCGGGAGGGGTCCCAGCCGGCAACAGGCGTATTCCCCGTGTAGTCGGCAATGATGATCGTCCTGCTCGTCGAAGCGCTTCGCTGCAACACGGACATCCTTGAAGCCCAGGAACGGGGAGAGACTTCAATATGGGCAATGGATTGCCCCTTTCGGTCCTCCAATTCCCTCCTGAATCGAGCTGCGGGTCCGTCCGGGCCCCGATTCCGATCCCGGTAGTCGATGGAGATCAACACTGTGCGTTCGCCGGTCGGAAGGGGGAGCACGTCATCATTCTTGAGTACCGTTACTGCATCCCGAGCCATGGCTGTCATGGCCTGCTTGGTTTTAGTCTGCTCCTGCGCCGAAAAGAGGGCTTCCAGACTCCCTGCCTGGGGTTCTGAAGCCTGGTCGAATCGTTCCTTCTGCTCGAGGATGCGATGCACCGAGCTGTCGATTCGTGCCACAGGAATCCGCCCCTGCCGAATGGCCTGGATAATGGCCTTTTTGGTGTTCTCCTCGTCTGGAGGCATGAGAAGTACGTCGGCACCGGCCAGGATAGCGCGAATACTGCGTTCTGCCGGCGAACCAGCCCGTGCAGCCCCTGCCATGTTCAAGGCGTCCGTAAAGACCAGTCCGTTAAAGGCAAGCGAATCTCGCAGCAGGCGGGTCACGATGTGGGGGCTGAAGGTAGCCGCGGTAGTGTCCTCATATTCATGACCCCTCGGGACGATATGCGCCGTCATGACGGCTGCTCCCGAGCTCTTCATGAGCCGGCGGAAAGGGGCCACGTGCACCGAATCAAACTCCGCTGGGGATGAGGTGGCAACAGGCAGGTCCGTGTGTGAATCCCGGGTAGTTCCGCCATGCCCCGGGAAGTGCTTCATGACAGGAAGAAGTCCCGCTTCAGTGACACCTTCCATGAAAGCCCCTGCGTAGACAATCACCGAGTCGGGACTGTCTGACCACGAGCGTGTGCCAATCACCGGATTGGATGGATGGACGTTCACATCGACCGTGGGAGCGAAGAGGACATTGACTCCGACTGATGAGGCCTCCTGTGCAGTAATACGACCACTCGTTCGTGCATGGGAAGGCCTGCCTGTGGCCGCGATGGCCATGGCGTCCGGGAAGCGGCCCAAGCCCTCAAGGCGATACCCTGCACCCCACTCCGCATCGAGCCCGACCAACAGGGGTAGATCCGAGACGTGTTGCGCCCATGACGTGGCTACGGCAGATGTCAGGGCCTCACCCGCAAACAGGATGACACCTCCCGGTTGTAGGCGCTCCAGGCGTTCTTTCATGCGAAGTCGATCGGATGGATCAGGCACCGCCCCAGGCGGCATCAGCTCAACCATCATCATCTGTCCGACCTTCTCTTCAAGCGTCAACGACTGAAGCACCGAGTCGGCCCAGGTCCCTTCCGGTGGGGGCGTTGTCCGGGCCGGAGACTGATGGCACGCAGGCAGCAGGAAAAGCCCAAGCACGCACAGCCAGATCAACCGGTGAGGCTCGGTTGGAAGGCTCTTGGGTGAATCAGAATTGTCGGTTAAGACGCTTCGGCACGATATCAGGATGCAACTCACAGGGTAGCTTTGTATAGAATTGTCAAGATTTTACGAGCGGCAGGCGAAGAAGCGCGGCCGTCCTCAACCCCAATCTAGTGAGGAGCCCATTGACAGGCGAAACGAATCCGCCCAGCCGTTCGGTATTGACCGTCCTGTTTTTCGGCGTCTTGATGGCGGCTATGGATATTACCATCCTGGGACCGGCCATCCCCGCCATCCGGGAGGCATTCGGCTTGGACGACCGTCTGGTTTCCTGGGTGTTTTCCGCCTGGGTTCTTGCCAACCTGGTCAGCGTTCCGGTCATGACGAAGCTGGCGGACCGTTTCGGTCGCAAACGATTGTACCTGTTGGATGTGGCTCTTTTCGGATCAGGCAGCCTCATTGTTGCCCTTTCGCCATCGTTTGGAGTCCTGCTTGTCGGTCGGGTCATGCAGGGTATGGCGGCTTCTGGCATTTTCCCGGTAGCAGCTGCCGTGATCGGAGCGGTCATTCCAGTGGAGCGCAGGGGTAGGGCATTCGGCTTGATCGGCTCCGTTTTTGGCGTAGCGTTCATCATCGGTCCCATCCTGGCCGGCGTCATGCTCTCGTTCGGGTGGCGTTGGCTCTACCTGTTCAATGTCCCTGTGGCCGTGGGCATCCTGTTGATGGGGGCGCGAATCTTGCCTCGTTCCCGTGCAGAAAGCGCCGCTCCGCTTGACTGGAAGGGACTGGTGGCGTTGGCTGGCTTGTTGCTCAGTCTGGCCTATGCCTTGTCCGCGTTTGATACTTCAGACATCGCCGGCAGCCTTGGTTCTTGGCGCATCGGGCTGGCCTTGGCCACGGCCACCCTGCTCCTTCCGGTGTTCATTTCAGTCGAGCGGAGGGCACAGGACCCCGTGCTCCGATTGGACCTCTTCAGGAACAGGCAGGTAGCCTTGGCATCGGTCAATGCCATTGGCGCAGGGATCAACGAGGCCGCATTCATCTTCTTTCCGACCATCGTCGTACTGGCTCACGGAGTGTCAACCTCGGAGGCAGCCTTCATGCTCCTTCCCATGATGACAGCTGTCGCTCTCGGATCGCCGCTCGCAGGCCGGCTGTTGGACCGTACCGGGTCAAAATTCATTGTGTTGCTCAGCAACGTGCTACTCGTTCTGGGCATGCTCGGTGTGGCCATCAGCCCTTCCTCGGCCAGTGTCTTCTACATGGGATCTGCCATGATCGGGCTCGGCATGGCAGGTCTCTTGGGTTCGTCGCTGAATTACATCCTTATCCACGAGGCCCGCAAGCAGGAAAAGGCCATTTCACAGGGCCTGATCTCCCTGAATATTTCGATCGGCCAGCTTGTGTCGGCTGCAGCGGTTGGCGCCGTGGCAGCCTCCGCTGCGGATCCCCTCGAGGGCTACAGCAACGCGTTCCTCATGATCGTGATGATCACTCTCTTCGTGGTGGCCGCTTCGTTCTTTCTACGCAACAAGGACGAAGAGCAGACGGCCATCAAGGCATCGGAGACGTCCTCCATGTAGTGCGGACGGAATAACGACGCCCGGATGACCGAGCCGAGTTCACGGGGCTGATGTACCAAGTCCGGATGACGGGAGCACATGCATGCGCCGGCCGCTCCTGAGCGGGCTACTGGTTGATGGCCAGCTGCCCGCAGGCCGCATCAATATCCTGACCGCGGCTTCGCCGAACGGTAACCGTGACATCACCTCGGACCAGCTCCGCAATGAAGGCATTCAGGGCGTCCTCATCCGAACGGTGGAAGCCCAATCCCTCAACCGGGTTGTACATGATGAGGTTGACCTTGCTGGGAGCCTTTCGCACCAGGGTAGCCAACTCGCGGGCGTCCTCGACGGAATCATTGAAGCCGGAGAACATGCAGTACTCATAAGTGATTCTGCGTCCGGTTTTCTCCGTGAAATAGGATATCGCCTCCATTAGCGAGGTCAGATCCGTTTTCGCCTTGCGGTTGACGGGCATGATGGAACTGCGCTTCGAGTTGAAGGGCGCATGCAGGGACACCGCGAGGCCGAAGCGCACTTGCATATCGGCCAGTTCGCGGATACGGGTCGCTAGCCCGACGGTCGATACCGTTATGCGCTTCGGGCTAAGGCCGAATCCATCCTCTGCCGTCAGTTTGTCGACGGCTCCGAGAACGCCATCTAGATTGAGCAGGGGTTCGCCCATCCCCATGAAAACCACATTGGTCACGCCCTTATCGTGGATG
>JAFMNH010000018.1:0-5564 GCA_017859335.1 Rhodothermales bacterium
ACGCGCACCGAGTCGGCCTTGTCCGAGGGATGATCCTCTGTCGGCCACCATGCCGAGGAGCCATACGGCTCGGACAGTGTCCAGATGTACGGGTCTCCTCCGCTTCGAAGACCGGATTGGTATCCACCCCGCGCGCCGTCAAAAACCGGGTTGCCTTGATAGGCAATCTCGATGCTCTGCTGCTCGCCTGCCTCGACGGTTTGCGATGGCAGGATCAAGAGCTTATCCGGCGCCTGCGCAGGGGCATGGATGAAACGGAGCGCATCTCCATTCTGGTCCGTTACGGACACGACCTCCATGGCGTTGAAGAGATCCCATTCCAATGTGTCGATACGGGAGCGGGCCGTACCCAAGATCCGGACCCGTCCGATGAGTTCCGGGGAGCGGTCACCATCCAGGTTCAGATCAAGATGATAGTAGTGGACATCGAAGGCATCCTGCCGGGGCCGCGCACCCGTAGTCGCCTGAGTCAGCGGGCGTGCCTGCCGGGGAGGATGCGGCAGACCGCTCAGCTCACGAGCAAAGGCATTTTGGCCTTCGGAGAGCACCCTGGCAACGCGCTCGGGCGGCACCACAGTAACCCGGGCGCCCTGGTCTCCTGCCCGTTCTGCCACCTGCCCAAGCGAGAGCGATGGCAGCAGGAGCAGGAGCATCATGCCGGCCAGCATACGCGGAGCAGTGGGCCGGAAAGAGTGGCGGGAGCCATGTTGCAGGGGTTCAGCCATGGGACACATACCGTGTCGAATTGGCACTCCGGGCCGGAAAAACGGTTCCTCAACGGCCCGGACATCAGCTGCGCTCATCCCCGTGCACAATGTGCGAGAACTCGGTCGTTCCATCACGCAGCATCTGACGCACGTAGGGATGACAGAGTCGGCAGTTGACGCCGAACTCACGAATCGCCTGCAGCTGCGGGATCGTTTCTGCGCCATGCAGATCGGCCAGCTCCTTGAGGTCAGCAAAATCAACCCGGCTGCAGACGCAGCGCTTGATGCATATCCCTTGGTGTCGGTGCATGGCTTTGGATCTCACTGAAGAATGATCGAGGAGATGGCAATACCGGCCGGAAAGGCATCGATCTGCTCACCCGAGGTATCCAGGACCTGCACGGTTCCGGCAGCGGCATAGTCCGGAAAGGGTCCGGCACTCGACTGCGGAAACCGTCCAACGTAGAGCATGCCCCGTCCGGCATCGTAGGCAATACCGGAGAGGCCCACCAATGTGGGATGCCCCGAGAGATCATACGTTCTGGCAATGGAACGGGTGGCCGCGTCGATGACAACAACCTGTTCCGATGCCGAAAGGGTAATGAAGAGCTCTCCCGTGGCTTCAGCGTAGTAGGCTGTCTCAGTACCATTTGTGGACCCGGCCTGACCTGGAAGCGTGAGGGTCTGTTCGATGTCGAACTGATCATTGATGAAGACGACCTGACCCGGGGTGGTCTCCACAACAGCTGAAAAATCCGGGGTGTATACCGTTTTTCCAGAGCATACGACCATCAGGGCAGAGGCAGCGTACAGGTCCCGGGGGCCATCACAGCCAGCCTCGATCTCCTCAGCCTCCTGACCGTCAGAAGCCACCAGACTGAGGGTGGTGCCGCTCCCGAGGCTTCCATTGTTGGCCACGACCGTACGGCCTGCCCACGAGAGGATACCTTCGGGAACGAATCCGACCGGCGTGGCGGAATGCACCTGCCCGGCTGGTCCCAGCGCCAGGGCGTGTCCGATCTCTCCGAAGGTGGACGTTGTCACCCACAGCGTGTCATCACGCACGTGGGCATCGCGTGGATTGTCCATGCCAGTGTACTGCGCCAGCAGGACCCCGTCCACGGGATCGAGAACGTCGATACGGCCCTCGTCAAACGTATTGATAAGGATGGCCAGACCGGTTGGTGTTGCCAGTACGCCTTGTACGAACCCGGCTCGGGACGAAGACTGGGTGACCGTACCTGTTTCAGGGTCGAAAAAGGTCAACGAGCCGTTCTGATCCGAGAAATTACCTCCATTCGCAACGATGATCGCCTCGGCAGACGGAACAGCGGAGTCCGCCTCGGTGCCGTCAAGGGCATCGCATCCCGTCAGGGAAACAAGAGAAACAAGGACCGCTGCAGCGAACAAACGAGGGAAGAGACGGGAGATCGGGATCATGGAGAAAGGAGTCATGTCGGAAAGTGACGCAGGAAACAAAAGGATCACCCGCCAACGGCAACGCCGAATCGCCAGGATCGGCCCGGCATGGGCATCCATGGAGAGGATTCGTAGGCTGCGCCCAGCAGGTTCATTCCGCTCAGACGGACAGTAAAGGGGACACGCTTCAGGATGGGCCGCCACGCCAGACCGCCATCGAGCGTCCGATGCGACGGCATCCACGTGGATTCATCGGTGGCTGTGAAGCGCCGCGCGCTGTAATACCAGGTCGCAAAAAAGCCGAGTGTACCGCGTGACCACTCCAGCGTGCCGCGCGCAGACCATGGAGCAACAAAGCGTAGTTGATGGCCATGGGAGGCGGCTGCAGGATTGGAGCGATCAAGCTGAATGCGGCGCGTACCCGAGAACATGGCGGTCATGGATGGGAGAGGAGACCAGCTCAGGTAGAATTCCATCCCGTGGCCCTGCACGAGGGCCACGTTATCGGGCGTCCAGATGGGACGGGAGGGGTCGAGTAAGGCAGGTCGCCAGACGATACGATCCTGCATGCGGCTGAGGAAGGAGACGAGCCGTACGTGAAGCGACGGGTTCGGTTGGTAGGAGAGCATCCATTCGGCCTGCAGGCCCTGCTCGGAGCGCAGCTCGGGATTGCCTCCGGGCGTCCAGTAGCGCTCGTTCAGGGTTGGCAGGCGAAGCACACGTGCAACAGCCAGCCTCGACTCCAGTCCGGGAATGAGGACCCAGGACCACCACACACCGGGCGTCATCGCGAGTACGTTTTCACCGGAAGACGAGCCCATCGTGCGGGTCGAGCGATGACGGGAATCGAGAAATACCCCGAGCATCCATCCCCTGCGGACATACCCTGCCGAGAGGCGAAGCGCAGCATCATGAACGTCGTAGGACGCTACGGTCGTCGTGCGGCTCATGGCCAGGGACGGCTCGACGGCCACGGTCCACGCCCGCGAGAGCACTTTGTCGAGTCGGGCCCGGAGCGCGACCTGGCCCAGCGCCACGCGGGATGAGTCCCGCTCGGGGTGCTCGTATCGAAATCGGCTGTGCGTCGTCGACACGGTTGCCTGCACGGGCATGTCACCCCACTGCGTCTGCATGTGAAGCCCCGCGAGGACCAACGCATCCTGCTGGGAAGCAGCCTGCGCCTCGGATATCGACAGCGAGGGCAACAAGCGATCGACATGGGTAGCCAGCACCACAGCGCGATACAGGACCCCTCCCGCAGACTGCCCGCCTGCATCCGGTATCGGGCGCGCATGGTGGTGGAAGCTCAGGAGGGCTGCCGTGTGGGAGCGAGCCGCTCCGCGGCGTCGCACAACGGGATTACCGGGCCAGACGGGATGACGGTAGGGAAAGGCGCCATCGAATGAGGAGCGCGATACCATCATCGATGCCGATGCGTGCGGCCGGGTCGTGCCGACCCGGCCGCCCATCTCCCGGTATCCGAAGGATCCTCTCTGGAGGGATGCCTGGAAAGGGGCTGCCCGAGGCGCGCCGAGAACGATCCGCCCACCAGGAATCGATCCGTCAGCAGCGCCCGAAACGACGGCGATCGAACCGATCAGGGACGGTGGAAAGAGCGAAAGATCAAACGACCCGGTGGCAGGGTCAACCAGGCGGATCCCGTCGAATTCAATGCGGGTTGAGGCCGAGCCCAGACCCCGGAACGAAGCCAGGGCCGCCCCGCTGGTTCCAGCCCGCCCAACCTCTACACTCGGGGCGTGATCCAGCAGGCGCGCTGCATCCGGTGCCGCCAGCGCCGAGAGCATCCCCAGACGCATGGAGAGCGCCCCGGGAAAGGCCACCTGGTCCTCCCGCTCCCCTTCAACCATGATGGTTTCGAGCACCAGCACCGAATCTGCTACCTGGGCCCACCCCGGAAGGGCAGCGATGGTCAGCATGGCTGCAAGAATGCCGACAGTAATGACGTGGGTAGCGCGATTCAAAAAAAGGCCTGTTCCTCTTTGAGGTACAGGCCCGGTTTACCACACGGGTAGGCAATCCCAGGCCACTGGCAGTGGCAGGGAGACACGATACATGCAGCGAAACGATGCCGGCACCTCTGTTCCCGGAGGTAGTGGACACCATTCGTCGGACCGGTCTCCTGGCTTGAAACAGTTGCGCCACGACCCCTCCCGACCCACCTTCCCGAGACCTTTCCGACAAGAAAAGGACATCAGTGGTGCCATCGTTCGTTGGGGCGTGACCCGTTTCGTACAGTTGCGGGTACAGCTCCGGCTACCAACAACATGCCTTGTGACCATTTTCAGGTTCTTGCAGCATGATGTTGACCCGGATTCCCTGCGCTGCAACACGATCGTATCCGTGGCAGCGCGTCCGTCGAAGGAGTGAGAAAGAGCGAACGGCAAGTTACCCCATGGCGGCTGTCCGCGTCAAGAACAACAGCGACGGGGAATACGTTTGTCTCCCCGCTTCCACTCTGTTTTCCCGTTGAGATGCTCGTGCGCACCTTGCTATTCCTCTTTTGTGTCCTGCTCTCCCTGCTGCCCAGGCCCGCCGTCGCTCAGATGAGCGACACGCTCGTGATCAGCCTGGAAGATGCCCTGGAGCACGCTCTGGAGGCCAGTCCCGAAGTGGATGCTTCCGAGGCCAAAAAGACCTATGCCGAGGCTCGCTTGTCTCTGGCGCGCGCATCGAGATACCTGACAGATTTCTCTGCCACGTCGGCGCATGCTGTTGCGCCGGCGTTGGACAACCCCAACGCCACGCCTGTCGATCGCCTCTATCTCGATCCTGATGTGCGTAATGACTGGAGCGTACTGTCTCCCTTCAATCGCATCGAATTCGAAGCCGTTCAGCCGCTCTGGACGTGGGGACAGCTTGGATCCTCGATCGATGCGGCCCGTGCAGGCGTGGACGTGGATGCGGCCGGCGTTCGGGTGACAGAGAACGATGTCCTGGAGCGCACCGCGGAGTTGTACTACAGCCTGCAACTGGCTGATGCCCTGGGACGACTGACCCGGGAGGCAGGCGATATCGTGGATCAAGCCAAGCGGGAAATCGATCGACTGCTGGAGGAAGGCGCCTCCGATGTGGATTATGCTGACCTCTTCCAGGTCGAAATCACGGAGCAGGAATTTTTGCAGCGCGTGATCGAGGTAGAGGAAAGCCGCAAACTGGCGCGGGCAGCGTTGGCGCGGCAACTGTTTCTGCCCGAAGGACAAACGGTTGATGTCGAGGCACAAGTGCTCGAGCCTATCGAGATCAATCTGAAGTCACTGGAGGAATGGCAGGCGCTGGCGCTGGCCGAGCGGCCGGAGCTGGCTGGTATCACGGCGGGTGTCGAGGCCCGTGCATCGCTTGTCGAGGTGGCCCGGTCGGACTACTTCCCCAAGCTTTTCTTGGGACTCTCGGGAAAATGGGCCTACGCCGCAGGACGGG
>JAFMNH010000018.1:5574-24641 GCA_017859335.1 Rhodothermales bacterium
GACGGGAGCGGCAGCGCAATCCGTACGTCAGCGACCCGTTTCTCTCACGCGGCGTGCAGGCAGGGTTTGCCGTGCGCCAAAACCTGAATTTCTCCCAGACACGAGCCAAGGTGCGCCAGGCCGAAGCCCAGCATGCCGAGGTTCGCAGCCAGCAGGAAGGCCTGCGGCAGCTCGTCCTCTTTGAGGTAGAGGAGGCGTACCGCCGCGTGCTCATTGCCCAAGCAGCCGTCTCGGCGCGGGAAGAAGCCCTTCTCATCTCCAAACGCTGGCTGCGGGATGAGCAGATCAACTTCGACCTCGACCTGGGAGATACAGAAAACCTCGTTCGCGCTGTCCGGGATAACCTGAGCTTGCAGGCGCAACGAGAACAAGCCGTCTTCGAGTTCAACAGGGCACTCATTCGATTATGGAGAAAAGCCGGGTACCTGAAGACGGCCTTGGGAGATGGTACACTTCTTGGTCTTTAATCAGTCACAGACCACGCAATCACCCTCCAGCCCCCTGAACACTGATTGACACGCCCTCATGATGTCTACCCGACTATACACCTCCTTCGCCCTCCTGACGTTTCTGTTCATCACCGCGACGATTCCACCGGTCATGGCGCGGCAAAGCTCGGAGAGCGATGCCATCCGCATCATGCTCGAAGAGCGAGAGCGGGAAATCAAAGCCATCCTGGGTACGGATCAGGAGCTGAGCGATGACCAGATGGCTTCCCTGCGGACAGCCGTCAACGACATGTTCGATTTCGGCGCCATGGGACGCGAGGCCCTTGGTCGCCACTGGGATGAGCTCTCCGTAGAGCGGCAGCAGGCTTTTGTCGACGTATTTTCGGAAATCGTTCGCTACCAGAGCCTGGGGGATGTGGATATCTACCGCGCCCAGGTAACCTACGAGGAAATCACGGTATCGGGTGACACGGCGCACGTACTCACGACGACCGTGTATAAAGACGTGCCGACGGTCGTAGCCTACACGCTGCAACGCACCGATGCGCAATGGCTGGCCACGGACGTGGTGCTCGACGACGTGAGTACGGTAGAAGGCTACAGCCGCTCGTTCCAGTCCTACATCCGAAAGCGCGGATTCGATGCGCTGATGGACAACCTGAACAAGCGTCTCGAGCAGAATCGCTCCCGGTCCTGACGTGGAATGAGTAGCCGGACGAACAATCGGGAGCAGCCTGCGTTCGCTTGCGACCCAGGATTCACGATGTTCAATGCGGTCTCGCTACGTGGAAGGCTACGTACTCCACACCTACGGATCTGAAAAGTATCTGCGCCACGCTGTCGCCTCGGTGCTGACGCTTCGGCGTCATGATACCGAGCGCCCTGTGGCGCTCTACGCGGACCCCTCCCAGATTGAGCGTCTGCACGAACTGGGGCTTGACTCCCTGTTTTCGGTTCTTGACGTCCTGCCCGAGGCACACCAGTCAATTGTCGGATTCAAACACCACCTGGATGCGTTTCGGCCGTTCGAGCGCAACCTGTACGTGGACTCGGACATTGTCTGGTGTCGCAACCCCGATCCCCTGTGGGCACGTCTTTCTGCCTATGAGTTCACGGCCACCGGATTGCACAAGGCTGATTTCTGGTTCGGAGGACCCAAAGGACTCGGTATCCTGGCCGATCGGATCCTCGATCGACGGCGACGAACGATGCGACGCTTCGGTCTGACCTATCTACCGCGGGTACAGGCCGGTATGATCTACGGGGCAAGCGGACAGGCGATCTCTGACGTCATGTCCGCTGCGCGGGACTTCCTGGCTCGCCGGCATGAGACCCATTTCCGCAGCCGGCTGGACGAAGGCCGTTCCGAGGAAAGCTGCGAATGGAGCATGGCCATGGCCATGAGTTACCTGGATCTGCCCGTTTTCGATTGGTTCCAAGGGCAGGACAGCCCGCAGCTCGACTTCATCGAGGGTTTTGTGGACCACGACCGCGATTTTCACGCGGTGCGGTGCCGCCATTACGCAGACGATTTTGTCCACGGCCTTCGCGGGCTGCCTTTCGATGGGCTGCGCGATACCCTGGTTCGCCTGTTCACACGACTTCCGGGCAAGGGCGACTTCATGTGGGTGACCCCCTATGCCCTGCACTTCGGCTGGATGCACCACAAGCAACCCTTTTATGACCTGGCCGACCGACTGTGGCATGAAACGTGCCTCGGACGAGGAACAGTCGGATATGAGAAAGGGGTCGATACACCGCTACCCCTGGCCGCGCGGTGACCCGTGGGCCCACCCGACTTCAGGGCTAGGTTGACACGAGCAGATGCCAGGCGAAACGGACCTGGTCCCAGTGCAGAAGGCTCCAGCCCAACAGGGTAGCGATCCCCAGATTGAGGGGATGCAGCATCCAGACACACCCTGCCGCAAGAGGCGAAACTGTCGTGATCTTGTAGAGATCGAACGTCGTACGGATTGTGGCCCACACGGCCGTACCCAACCACACCATGCCCAGGCACAGGACAGCCCAGAGCGGCACGCCGGGCGTGGCCTCCAGCGTCATGGCCACAGGCAGGATGAGCAGGATCTGCCAACGGGGCCATGATGCCAGCATGAGGGCCTGACTGGGAAGCAATCGAGCCCGCCATCGCGTCAGGGCCATCCAGCATCCCATCCACACCGAGGTGCAGAGCAGGGTCCCACTGCCGATAAGGACGGTCAAGACAAGAGGTTCGCCCATGATGGCCGTCAGATAGGCCCGGGAGCCGGGGCTCAGCAAACGGAACAGGTGGATGCTCAGCGGAAGCTCCCGCAGTTGCGAAAAAACGAAGGAGCCGATCAGACCGATGGACAGACCGATGATGGTCAGGATGATCGTAGAGGTCAGTGGCAGCACTTCGCGGGCTTCACGCACGGCATTGCGAAAAAATCCGTGCGCAAAAAAGTAGCGCGGAATCATGGTTCGAAACCGAGGACTGCCTGCATAGAGGAGCGCCGTCAGCATGACCATGAGCCATCCCAGAACCGGGTACCAGGGATCTTTCGGCGGGGGTGGGACGCCTTTGTCAACGGCAAATGTATCCTGGAAGCCCCGCAGGATCCCCCTGACGACCTGAAGCGCCGGGCGTGGATCGGAGGCTTCCGTGTACAGGCCGTAGGAGCGGGCCCAGGGATCGGGCAGCGTGGACGCGTGGGGCGCTTGGTCCCGCCAGCGATGAACAAATACATAGGGAAGGCGGGAGCGCACAACCTGGTTGAGCGCCGTTTCCATGAAGCGCGCCTGCGCTTGGGGACTCCCTTCGTTCATCCACCCGGAGGCCTCGGGGCGGGTAATGGCGGCGCCGAGTCCCGCGATGCCGCGCTGCGAAACGTCCGATGGGGTATCGCGCGCTCGAGCCTCCTTCTGCGTTGCCTCGCGTGCGGCGGCGCCTGGACCGGCCTGAGTAATCATGGATGCCAAGGCCGGCAGGTTGCCGTGCGGACTCAGGAGATCGAAAAGCACCATGTCAACCACCGCAGTGCAGCGGTCTGCCGACAGGAACGATGAGGTGTAGTAGGCGCGCCGACCCGCAGCACGGATACGCTCTGCTACACGCGCGATGGCATCGCATCCTCCTGGGGATCGGGTATCTGAAAGGCGGGTGATGCCAACGGGGCCGGCCGATGCATGCCCCTGCCCGGCTGCCAGTACAAGGGAGAGGAGCGAATCGGCCTGAGCCAGTTCCGATTGCAGTGCGCCTGATGAGAGCTGGGCGAAGGGCAGCTCAATGAAGAGCGTGAGACCTAATGAATCGGCCAGGGAATAAAATGCCCTGTCGAACACAGGCGGCATACGTACGGCCGAAAACCCCACTTCCGCTATTTCCATGAGGTCACTGGCGGCGCTACCGAAATCGCTCGGTGCTTCCCAATCCACACCAATCAAGGGCCGATCCACCGAAGCGTCCTGTGCCATGACCCGTATTGCGGGCAGGCTCAGTGCCAGGAAAGAGCAGAGGAAGGCAACGTATGTGAGCGTTGAGCGCACGAGGAGGAGGCAGGAGCAGTGTTCGGTAGTGGCGCGGGCCGAGTAGGCCCCGGAAGGGATGCCAAAATAGGGCATATGCCCTTGGCGCTGAAAGATGGAACCTTTCAGCATACACCGATGGGTCCGGACAAAAATGGCGCGGGCCCCCTCGAGAGGGGGCCCGCGCGCTCCATACCGAACCAACCACACCTGATGCTTCTACAGCCTGCAAACATCAGAATCCACCCAGCCTTGCTCAGGGGCCGGTCACAGCATGACGCTGATGGTGGAGGGTTCGATCTCCATCAAAGCACGTGCACGCCCTCTGCCTTCGGAGATGCAGAGGGCACGACGGCTCCGAATGTCCGTTGTCCGTCAGTCCATCATCTTGCGAAGAAATGCCGGCACATCATTATCGGATTCCGTTTCACCGTCACCGGACGGAATCTCATCCCGCTTCAGCAGGCGTACCCGCGTCGAGGGCTCCGTGGATTCGCCGAGGCCATCGCCATCGCCCGAACCCATGCTGAGAGAGGATCCACGACGCTCGTAGGCTGGTGTGTCAAGCGTCTTGAGCCCTTCTTCGCCCTTGTACGGAATCGGGTTCTGAGTGTAGGCCGGGACGTCAAGCTCCACACGTGGCTTGCGCGACGCGGTTGTGGCCACGGCCTTGTCAAAGCCCGTTGCGATGACCGTAATGCGAAGATCGTCGCCCATGGTATCATCGATGACCGTACCGAAGATGACTTCCACGTCGTCTCCCGCTTCTTCCTGGATGATAGCCGTTGCCTGCGTCGCCTCGCGGATGCCCAGGCTGGGACCTGCCGTGATGTTGACGAGCACGTTGCGGGCTCCGTGGATGGTCAGCCCATCGAGCAGGGGACTTGAGAGGGCCTCCCTGGCTGCGCGCTCGGCCCTGTTCTCGCCAGAGGCCATAGCTGCCCCCATGAGAGCCGTTCCGCCACTTCGCATGGTTGTCTTGACATCGGCAAAGTCCAGGTTGATCAGACCATGCACCGTGATGAGGTCGGAAATACCTCGGGTGGCGTTATAAAGAACGTCATCCGCCTTCCCGAAGGCCTCCAGCATGGACGTATCCTCGCCAGCGATATCGAGCAGGCGCTCGTTCGGGATGATGATGAGCGTATCCACGTTCTGCTTCAGGAGATCGATGCCCGCATCGGCCGACTTGGCGCGGCGTGGCCCTTCGCACATGAACGGTTTGGTGACAATGGCAACGGAAAGGATTCCAAGGTCCTTGCATATGGCAGCCACGATCGGCGCGCCTCCCGTGCCCGTTCCACCGCCCATACCGGCGGTGATGAACACCATGTCAAAGCCGCGCAGCGCCTCCTCGAGTTCGTGGCGACTCTCCTCAACGGCCTCGGCTCCGATGCCGGGGCGCGCACCCGCACCGAGCCCCTTGGTCAGTCCCCGACCGGCCTGGATCTTGAAGGGTGCACTGTTGGCATCGAGCGCCTGGGAATCGGTATTGATGGCGTAGAAGTCCACCCCCGAGATGCCCTTGGCAATCATGTTGTTTACGGCATTGCCGCCGCCGCCACCCACGCCTACGACGCAGATTTTGGCCTCTTCATTCTCCGCGTCGTCAAACGCGAAATGGCTGCTGAATAAATTCGTGTCCATGGGTTCCTCCGAAGAACGTATTGGCTGTAAAGTGGCCGGACCGGTTGAGCGATCGGTCCGACGCGGTGCTCGGGTATGTTGACAAGCTGCTAGAGCTCATTGAACCACCCCATCATGGCATTCTTGATCTTTCGTACCACATTGTCCCCACCTGCGGTGGGATCCGTGGCGTCCAGATGATTCGTGCGGAATGGTGTGTTTCCTATCATTTCCGGGCGAAGTCCGTATAGCACGAGCCCCACACCGGTGGCATATTTGGGATCGGATACTTCCTGGACCAACCCGGCAGTCAGGCCCATCGGCCTTCCGATCCTGGCATCCATTCCCAAAATTTCGGCGGCCAGTTCGGCCGTTCCCTTGACGAGCGATCCGCCCCCCGTCAACACCGCTCCGGCGGACAGATGACGGGAGAAACCGCTGCGCTTGATTTCAATAGCGGCAATTTCCAGTATTTCCTCGAGGCGCGGCTGGATGATCTGGGCCAGCGTCGAGCGGCCAACCCGCTTCTCGTTGCGGCCGCCCACGCCCGGGATGGCAATCTCTTCCTCGGGCGCCATCTCGGCCAAGGCCACCCCGAACTCGCACTTGAGCGCTTCGGCCTGATCGCGCATCACGCCCAGGCCCTTGCGGATATCGTCCGTAACCTTGTTGCCAGCTACCGCAACGACCGCTGTATGGCGAATGGTGTTGTCCTCGAAGACAGCGATATCTGTCGTGCCACCGCCGATGTCGATGAGTGCCACACCGACTTCCTTCTCATCCTGATGCAGCACGGCAAACGAGGAGCCGAGCGGTTCGAGGACGATATCGGCCACTTCGTAGCCCGCTTTCTCTACGCAGCGGTAAATATTCTTGGCGGCCGAGACCAGCCCCGTGATGATGTGCACATTGGCCTCGAGACGCACGCCGCTCATGCCGACAGGATCGGCCACGCCATCCTGCCCATCCACGATGAACTCCTGCGGGATGACATGCAGGATCTCCCGGTCAGCCGGCATGGCCACGTGGGTCGTGTCTTCCAGCAGGCGCTGCACGTCGGCTTCCGTGATCTCACCGTCGCGTCCGGATATGGTGATGACCCCTCGGGACTGGAAACTCTGGACGTGATCGCCGGCAATGCCCACAATGACATTACGGACCGTCACGCCCGCCATGCGCTCGGCCTCTTCGATGGCCTCGCGCACGGCGGCCACGGTCTTGTCGATGTTGACCACCACGCCCCGGTTGAGCCCCTCGGATTCGGCCACGCCGACCCCGAGGACCTGGACGCGGTCCAGCTCATCTGATGTCGCGACAACGGCACACACCTTGGTGGTACCGATATCGAGTCCGACGACGATTTTGTCACTCATTGTTGTTGTTGGTTGTGTCGATGGCATACCCCTGCCTGGGGCGTTCCTCTACGACGACTTGGCTGTCAAAACGGAGGTCTACACGGTCAAAGATCTTGTTGGCATGCTGCAGGACCTGCTGATCCCAGAAGGCCAGCAGCATGTCGAATTTCAGGGCGAACCCGTCGGTGCCGAGTACCACGGGAATGCTCCCGTGGGGCGGCGCGGGTGTCAGATGGACGGTCCATCCATCGCCATCCCACACGAATTCCGAAAAAAGGGCATCAAGACGATCGGACGCAGCGCCGAGCTCGCTCAAAAGCCGGCGCGTGGGCTCGTGCTGCACCGGGCGCATCGGGTGCCACGGCTCGCTCATGGCATAGACCAGGGGAACGTCGTAGCGGGCGCGCTCGGTAACCGGCAGTCGCCAACCCTCGGCATCCACCCAGTAGGCCATGCGGCCGGTAGGCGTCATCAGGAGGGCAACCGGGGTTCGCTCGTCGACGCGAACCGCCAATACACCCGAGGGCAGACGGTTCACATCGACCTCCCGGATCCATGGGTGGCGCACGATGCGGTCCTCGAGAAGCGCCGCATCCATATCTAACAGGACTGCGCCGGAATCCACCCGCATCGCCTCCCGAATCTCTTCGGCGGTTGCGTTCAGATGGCCTTCGATGCGAATCTCGTCAAGCGTGACCTGCCCCGCCCACCGCCAGGCTATCCATCCTCCTGTGGTCAGCGTTGCCAGCAGCAGCACACCCAGCAGCAGGAGGCGAAGATCGGTGGAGCGGCCCCCGTTTCTTGTCCCGTTCGTCATGAGGTCACCTCCCTGCCACGTGCTGCGTGGCTGCCGGAGGACGGCGTGCCGGTCCGGTGCCTCAGGCTGCGTGCATTTCCCTTGCGGTATGTCCGGATGTAGCTCATGCGGGCGAATGACGACATAGGGAAAGGATGTCCCGACCGATATCAGCCGCTGCGTCCGGGCGTGCCAATCGACGGGCCTCACGACCCATGCTTTCAAGGCGCTTGCCGTCATCGAGCAGATCCATGACCGCGGACACGAACCCATCCTGAAGGCGCGCCTCGGGCAGCACCTGGGCCGCGCCGGCCCTCTCGAGGCTGCGGGCATTCATCGTCTGATGATCTTCGGCCACGTTGGGCGAGGGGATGAGCAGTGATGCACAGCCCGTAAGCATGAGTTCAGAGCAGGTCGATGCACCGGCGCGACAAACGACGAGATCTGCCGCATTGTAGGCCATGTCCATGCGGGAGACATACCTGAGGAGACGCATGTTCTCATGCGCTGGTATACTCTCCTTGAAACGGCTGTAATACCGCTCCCCCGTCTGCCAGATCACGGCGGTATCTCCTCGGTCCAGAAACGTCTGGATGGAGGCACCCATGGCCTCGTTCATCGCCTGGCTGCCTAGACTGCCTCCGGTCATGAAGAGTACCTGACGCACCGACTGCAACCCGAAGTGTGCCCGGGCCTCGTCCCTGCTCGGCTTAGTAAGCGAGGTTCGAACAGGATTACCCGTCAATCGGCATCGCTCGCCCATGTCCGGTGGGACAGCCTCCTGAAAGGCTACATGGATACGATCGGCAAACCGCTTTCCGATCCGGTTCGTAAGCCCCATGAACGCATTTTGCTCCTGCAGCACGACGGGACGATTCAACGAGCGGGCCGCCAAAATCAGGGGGAGGGCCACGTAGCCGCCCGTTCCCACCACGATATCGGCATCCATGTGGCGAATGAGGGCATGGGCCTGAAGGAGACCCTTGGCCACCACGAAGGGAAGCGTCACGTTTTTCCAGGAGAGCCGCCGCTGCAGTCCCCGAACAGAGACCGGGTGAATCGCATAGCCGGCCTCTGGCACGATACGCCACTCGATACCCGTGGGTGAACCTGCAAATTCGATGACGGCCCGGGGCGCCTGCGCGCGAATGGCATCGGCAATGGCGATGGCCGGATAGGCATGCCCCCCGGTACCCCCACCCACCATGAGGATGCGTGGTGCGTCATCACGCAGTATGTGGCTCTGACGGGTCATGGTATCGGATCCACCTGCCTGGAAATATTGAGCAGTATGCCTACCATGATGCCGTTGGCCAGGAGCGAGGTCCCCCCATAGGAGACAAAGGGCAGCGGCAAGCCCGTAACAGGCAACAGATTGGCCGAGACCCCGGCGTGGACAAATCCATACATCGTGAGCATCACGACAATTCCCACGGCCAGGAACAGGCCGAGCGGGTCGGGCGCACTGCGCGCTACTTTCAACAGGCCCCGATACAGGATGGCCACGAACAGGAAGAGCAAGGTGAATGCTCCAACCAGACCGTACTCCTCGGTGATGATGGCGAAAATGAAGTCGTTGTAGGGCGCTGGCAGCCAGTCCCTCTGGGTGCTTTTCCCCGGACCGACACCAAGGAGACCCCCCTGTGCAATGGCCATTCGGGCCTGCTCGGCCTGAAACTGCTCATCCGAGGAGGAAAAGACTGATGCAGCATCCGTGTGGGGGAAGAGCTTCACGCCCACGTAGGACTCAAGCCGTGCGGCACGTTGCGGAGACGTGGCCAGCATGCCATAGCCGAGAACAGCCCCGAGAAGGCCCACCATGATCAGCTGCACCATGCTGACACGGGCAACAAAACACATCAGCAGAACAGCTGAGAGCACCACGGCCGAGGTGGACAGGTCCGATATTCCGATGGCGGCTATCGTAACCATGATCCACAGGAAAATGGGAGCAAAAGAACGGGCGAAGGAGGTGATGTAGACCTGCTTTTGCGACAGAAGCGTAGCCACGTAGAGAACCAGGGATACCTTTGCCAGATCCGACGGTTGGAACATGACACCGGCCAGATTCAGCCATCGTGCGGCGCCCCCACTTACGACACCCATGATCTGAACAGCCAACAGCAACAGGATGGACCCCACGAGCAGGTAGCGACTGTACTTGGCCAGCACACGGTAGTTGACGATCGAGAAGAAGCCCATCACCGTCAGCGCCAGACCCACCCGAAACAGGTGTTTGAACAGGAGGGCTTCCGTATTGCCTCCTCCTTTGGTCTGCGCCAGATACCCGATGGCACTGTAGACGGCCACAATTCCCATGGCGCAGAGCACCAGGATGGCCCAGAGGATGTATTTATCCACCGTGCCGGCATTCGAACCACGTAAGGTCAGCAAGTGCATGGCTGCAGGTCTACGCTCGATGAAGGGTCTCAGAGGTTGGATACCAGTTGCTTGAAACGCTCTCCCGTCGCTTCAGAGGATTCGCCCCGATCCATGGACGAGCAGGCAGGCGAGAGCAGAACCACATCGCCCGTCTGCGCCAGTAACTGACTCAGATGAACGGCATCGGCCAGGGTCTCGGCGGTGACTGTATCCTTCACGTGGGGGGCCAACTGGGCATGAAGCCTCTCGGCCGCCCCGCCGATCAGGATCAAGGCGCGTACCCGCTCCCGTATCAGAGGAATGAGCTTGTGGTAGTCACGGTCGCTGTCCTGACCGCCGATAATCAATACTACCGGCTCCTGGAAGCGCTCGAGAGCGTACCAGACGGCATTCACGGTTGTGGCCTTGGCATCGTTGATGAAGCGAACGCCCTCGACGTCCCGGACGTGCTCGAGGCGATGCGGTATGCCTTCGAACGATCGAAGACTTTCCCTCATGACATCGCTTCGAACCTCTACGACACGTGCCGCTACCGCTGCTGCCAGCGAGTTGTACACGTTGTGCCGGCCCCTGAGGACCAGGTCGTTTGGTTGCATCAGCATCTCCTCCATGGTAACGGTTGGCAGGGACAGGCATCCAGTCTGGATGTCGCCTGAGCCCCCTGAAAAAAGGTGGTGTAATCGGGTCGCAACGCACGGTATGGTTGGCACGTTGTTGTCATCGAATGCGAAGTACGAGTAGTGTGGCGACGACCGTAACGGCTGTAATAAGCCAGAACCTGAGCACGATCTTCGCCTCGTGCCAGCCCTTGGCTTCATAATGATGATGGATGGGTGCCATCTTGAAAACGCGCTTGCCGTGGCCCGTTCTGCGCTTGGTATATTTGAAATAGGAAGTCTGGACGATGACCGACAGGGTCTCCCAGAAAAAGACTGCACAGAGAAGGGGTAGCAACAACTCCTTCCGGATCATGAGGGCCATCGTGCCAATGGCGGCGCCAAGGGAGAGGGCACCCGTATCACCCATGAAGACCGATGCCGGATACCCGTTGTACCAGAGGAAGCCAAAACAGGCAGCGGCCAAAGCGGCAGCAAACACGGTCAGCTCTCCGGCGCCCGGCAGCAGCATCTCATTGAGGAAATCGGAGAAAATGGCGTTGCCCGCGATATAGGCCAGGGCGGTAAGACCCAGGGCCACGATACCCGTGACCCCTGCCGCGAGGCCATCAAGGCCATCGGTCAGATTGACCGCATTGGACAAGGCAGTCAGGATGAAGACCACGACGGGGATGTAAATGACCCAGCCCAGGTCCACTCCCGTGATCCAGTGCCTCAGGATGTTGTAATCGAGTGTCTCGTCAGCAACGAAGGGGAGGTAGGTCAGCGTCCGGATATCCGAGAACTGCGGATGGAAATAGAGTACCGACCCGACCAGGAGACCCAGCGAAACCTGACCGATCAGTTTGACCCGGGCAGGCATACCGGACTTGTCTTTTTTAACAACCTTGATGTAGTCGTCGGCAAAACCGAAGGCACCCATCCAGGCAGTGGCCAACATGATGAGCCAGACATAGACCTCGGCAACCGCGCCCCATAGCAGTGTCGCTCCCAGCACGGCAATCAGAATGATCAGGCCACCCATGGTGGGGGTTCCCTGCTTGTGGGTGTGGTCTACGGCACCTGCCTCGGCGCCTTCGCGAATCTGCTCGCCGAGCTGCTTGTCAGCCAGCCATTGAATGATGCGACGTCCGATGAACAGGGCCAGGAGCAGCGCCGTGATGGCTGCCAGGGCCGCGCGGACCGTGATGTACTCGATCACCTGGAATCCCGGTGGCTCGAAGACAGCTTCCAAATAGCGGATGAGGTAAAAAAGCATGACGCGGAAGGTCAGGAACGATGGTCCTGATGAGTGGTGGGGGTGCAGATGGTGCCGGTAGAAGCGGACGGTGCCTGCCCTGCTGCGTGTGCGCTGAAAAGGGTCACTCGGGGCGCACGGGCCGGCAATGTCGGAGGAGCACTATCGGGAAAGCGCCGCGCGATTGCGGATCCACACGCAGCAGCGGAGCGCAGGGACATGCTGTCCCTGCGCTCCGCACTGCGTGCGGTGGCAGTAGCTCCGTTTGAAACAGCTTTGTCAAGGAACAGGTGACCAATCCGGAATGAGACGCCAGGCGGCGTCAATTCATGGAATGGTCGGGATACTGGTATGTCACTAACCGAACGGTGTAAGAAGGTGACCGCTGCTATCGACGACAACGCCGGCCATCCTGCCTTGCAACAGGGTTCGATGCAGGATGCACGATTCATCAAGGAGCATACCCGTAACAGGATGTTCTGTAGTTGTGTGGATGGCTTCGATCGCCTGCTCTCAAACGAGTTCTATTCATGGCATATCTCAATCAGTTCAGTGTCAGCCGGGCCTGGCCAGTCAGCCTCGCACCTGGACGGGGCCACTGCTCACGCACGAGACCGTGCCCTTTTGCCTCCACCTCAAGACCCAGGGAGCCCAGCCAAACACGCGCCTCCCGACCGGACATTCCGGTCACATCGGGCATGCTCTCAAGAGAATCCAAGGCTCCTTCAAGGCGCACTGCAACCCGGTCCACCAGCATGGCCCCGGGAGATACATTCTGACTCTGAACGGCCGTATGGTAATCCAGGGGCTTTCCAGCAGGCTCGAGCCCAAGAGCTGCCAGGCGCCGGCCTGCGATGGGAGCGGGCATCCCCGTCACATCAGGAACCAGTAAGGGCGACTGCGGTGGGAGGGCGTGGTCATCGCGATGCACGTAGCGGGCCATCTCCGGCATGTGGGCCATCCACCGCTCGGTGACCCGTCGGAAGATGGGCGCCGCAACGACACCTCCGTACATACTGCGCTCAGGCTCGTCCATGACGATGGCCAACACGACCTTGGGATCCTCCACCGGCCACAATCCCACAAAGGTTGCCCGGTAGGCACCCGGGATATATCCCCCCGGACCGGCTTTTCGGGCTGTGCCCGTTTTTCCGGCAATACGAAGCCCGTCGATCATGGCTTGCTCGGCCGTTCCGCCCTCCGAGACCACCGACTCGAAGGCCCGCATGAGCGTATCGGCTGTTACCCGATCGATCACCCGGCGAATGGAGTCCGGCTCGGCTGCCCAGGTTACGCGCCCGGCAGCATCGCGACGCTCCTTGACCAGGTACGGCTTCATGAGCACGCCTCCGTTGGCAAGAGCTGCGTAGGAGAGTGCAATCTGCAGGGGAGTTGCCTGCAGTGCATAGCCTCGGCTCATGGCCGACTGATCCGTGGCACTCCACCGATCGGTCCGTTTCAGTTTGGTATCTGCTTCGCCCGGCAGCTCGATGCCCGTTTTCTGATTGAACCCGAACTGACGGGCATACTGATACATGAGTCCCTCGGACATCCTCTCAGCCACCAGCGCCGTGCCCACATTGCTTGAGACCTTGATGACGTCTGCAAAGGTCAGTGTGCCATTCGGATGGGTATCCGTGATCGTGTAGCGGCCCTGCTTTAGTGAGCCCTCTGCGGTATCGATCGAGTCGGACAAGGCAACGAGTCCCCGTTCGATGGCAGCAGCGGCCGGTACGACCTTGATGACGGATCCCGGTTCGATCATGTCGGCGATGACGTGATTGCGCCTGTTCGCGCTCGGATAGGCACCCATCCGGTTGGGGTCGAAGGTGGGCCAGTTCGCCATGGCCAGAATGGACCCGGTTTGTGGATCAAGCGCTACTGCCGCTGCCCACTTCGGCCGGGCATATTCCACGCCGCGGGCCAACTCCTCTTCCAGGATGGACTGCTTGAGCAAATCGATGGTCAGGACGAGGGACTCGCCGTGTTCGGGCGGGCGCTCCTCATTCCCCGGCATGAACTTGACCCGGTTGCGCCGATCCTTGTGCAGGAGGCGCCGCCCATCCTTGCCGCGCAGAATCTCATCGAAGGACAGCTCCAGACCGGTCAGGCCGCCATCGGTACCCGTGGCGCCGAGAATATGGGCTGCTGTCGTGCCATGATTGTAGCGCCGCGTGGTGGTGCCCGTTGGAAGGACGCCCGGTACGGAAGCAAACCATGCCAGTTCGGCGCCAGACATCTGAACGTCGCGAACCAGCATCACATATTGCCGGCTGGTCCGATTCCTGACACGGGCGCGCAACGTAGCCTCCGGAACACCAGAGACCTCGGACAAGGTGGCATAGAAGCGATCAGAGACGTTCCTGAACCCGGACTCCATGGGATCGAGCGCCAGGTCCACTCGCTCGATGTTGACGGCCAGAGGTCGACCTGTGGCATCGAGGATTTCGCCCCGCAAGGCCGGGATGTCCCGGTATTCTGAGGACTGATGCTCGGCTACCTCCCGCAGATCGGACCCGTCAATAGCGGACACGTTGAGTACCTGCAGTCCGATCACGACCGGCAGCAAGGCCATCAAGGTGATGACCACGTACATACGTGCCAATATCTGGTCCTTCAGTTCCATGCAGTCAGTCGGGAGGGCTCTGTTCGGTTGGGGTTCACGTGGTCTCGTGGCAGCTATCAGCGAAGGATGATGGGTGAGGCCATCCGTAATCGATCTTGTAGACCCATGTCCCGAGCGGCCTCGGAAATACGCTCAGGACCGGTCACCCGGTGGTAGTCCCCTTGCAACTTGTCAAAGGTCATTTCGAGAGCAAGCTGCTCGTTGCGCAGCCCCTGCACCTCGGAGAGCAGCTCCTGTGTGGCAAACACGTGCCCTACGTAGAGGGTAAAGAGGGTTGCCACTGCCAGCACGACGGCAAGGAACCGGGCTGTAGACACCGCCCCGAGCCACTGATCGGACTCCTTGCGGGGTGCCTCACGGACTCCATTGTTCTCGGCCAGATCCCGCCATCCCGGCAGCGATCCGGTGTCCAGCGAGCGTGTGGAAGCCGCCGCACGAGCAGAACCGGCGCGACGCGCTGCCGATCGTCCCGAGGCCGATCCCGTAGCGGACGAGACCGTCCTGGAGGTTGCCCGAGCCGACGCCTTGGCGGCTGTTGGAGAGGTTGCTCTCCGGGAATTGCCTGCCCGTGTTCCACGGCGCTTCTTTCCGGTCTTCGTTACCGAGGGAGTTGCCGCGGAGGTTGCTGAGCCTTTCACGAAGCGCACAGGCTTCTTCGCCCGCGATGCGGTCGACGAACTGGGTTTGCGTTTTCTTGAAGAGGCCATGATCAACATCAAATAGGGTGGCGCGGACTTCGGGTAGTGTCATCCTTGCGCTCAGCCACCCGCATGCGGGCGCTGCGGCTTCGTGGGTTCACCTCGATCTCGGCTTTATCGGCACTGATCGGCCTGCGGGTCACTTCCTTCCACGGAGAAAGGCTGTTACCGTAGATATCGCGATGGATGGTGCCCTCAGGATTACCGCTGCGCATCATGCGTTTCACCCGGCGGTCCTCAAGCGAGTGATAGCTGATGATGACCAGACGGCCACCGGGCACGATCAGGTCAGGCGCAGCATCAAGGATGCGCTCGAGCGCATTGAGCTCGTCGTTGACAGCAATGCGAAGGGCCTGGAATACCCTGGAGAGCGTTTTCATCTCCTGGCCACGGGGGGCGGCCTTCTCGATGATGGCGCTCAATTGGCCGGTCGTTTCAATGGGTCTCTCGTTGACCAGGGCATGGGCAATGCGGGGCGCTTTCGGCTCTTCTCCGTAGCGGGACAGGATCCGGATCAGGTCCCCGACGTCAAGCCGATTGATGAGGTCGCGGGCATCTTCGCCCTGCGACGTATCCATACGCATGTCGAGAGGGGCATCAAAGCGATGGCTGAAGCCACGCGCAGCCGCATCGAACTGGTGGGAGGAGACCCCGAGGTCCAGCAACAAGCCGTTCACCTTTGGGATACCTTTCGCCTCCAGAAGCGTGGGTAGGTCAGCGAAGTTGCCTTTGAGCAGGATCAGCCGCCCTGCCGCTACGTCTGCAGCAAGCCGTTTTCCGGCCTCGGCGAGGGCATCATCATCCCGATCGATGGCCACAACGCAGCCTCCCGCGTCCAGCGCCTGAAGCAGCGCCTCGGTGTGTCCGCCGCCGCCCAGGGTTCCATCCACGTACGTGCCGACCGGGTCGGTCACGAGGTGTTGGATGACATCATTCCAAAGAACAGGCGCGTGATAGCCCGAAGCATGTTTCAAGAGGTGCCCCGAGTCATCACGCGCATTCACATTGTTTCCGTTTTTTGCTTCGACGATTCGCTCAGGACCCCATGACTTCTTCAGCCAACGTTTCCTGATCGGTCGTCTGCTCCTGCAGGTAGTCCTCGAACGCTTCCGGATCCCATATCTCGATGCGATCCATGGCGCCGATGATGAGTGCCCGATCCCCGATGCCGGCATAGTCTGAAAGGGAGCGTGGAAGCGAAATTCGCCCCTGCCCGTCGAGAGACACCTCTTCAGCCCACATCAGGATCATCCTGACCAGATGACGGGCCTTGCGATTGTTGACGTTCAGCTCGGAATACTCATCTTCCTTGACCTTCCAGCCGTCCTGCGGATACGCATAGATGCACTTTTCGAAGCCCTTCGTCAGGGTGAACGTCCCCTGGGCTTCCGGCGTCAATGCGCTGCGCATCTTGGCCGGAATGGCAACCCGTCCTTTGGCGTCGACGGAGTACGCTGCCTGTCCCTTGAAACGTGCCATGAGTGAGGATGGAAACGTGCACCCGGGGTAGTGGTACCGCTATGGACATCGACCTTCAGACACCCGGAGGCGTCCGACGCTCGACGTCGGTTCAGGAATCAGTAGGGAATGGAGTGGTGGGAAAACTCCCCACTTTTCCCCACTTTCCTCGTAATGTACGGTATTCGGCCGGAATGTCAAGCAAAAACGGCTATCCAACAACGTCAAGAATCGGCGTTTTTGACCCTCTGAGAAGGGTTGTGGAGAAAGGTGGGGAAGATGTGGAGAAGGTGGGGGAGGTTTGTGGATAACCGGGAAAATGGATGCACAGCATTCCCCAAAGCACTGTCGTACAGCGTCTTGCAATGATCCATGTGCCACCCTCGGGCGCCACGCCGCGCTATGGGGATGCGTCCTGCGGGCTTGACAAGCCGCGCAGCTGCGCGTGTTCTCGTCCCCCTTGGAGGCCGCCTACATTCTACATCTTGGCCGAAGCCAGATGGATCTTCTTCTCCCGGCGGGGTCCTTTCGGCATGAGGATATTGTCCTTTTCCTCAGCGTACGTGACGCAGGCGCGAACGAACGAGGCGAAGAGGGGGTGCGGGTTGCCCACAGTCGAGCGGTATTCCGGATGGAATTGCACGCCTACATACCACCGCTTTTCGGGCAGCTCCACGATTTCGACCAGGTCCCGCTTGGGGTTCACCCCGGTGAACTGCATCCCATGCTCGGCCAGTTTGTAGCGGAGAACATTGTTGAGCTCGTAGCGGTGGCGATGACGCTCTTTGACCTTCTCACGACCGTAGATCTCGGCAACGCGTGACCCCTTCGTCAGCTGGCAGGTGTAGGCGCCCAAACGCATCGTACCCCCCTTGGTGGAGATCTTCTTCTGTTCCTCCATCAGGTCGATGACCGGGTGCTCGGTGACCGGATCGAATTCCGTCGAATTGGCCGATTTCCACCCGCACACGTTGCGCGCGAACTCGATGACACTGCACTGCATGCCAAGGCAAATGCCAAAGAAAGGAATGTCATTTTCGCGGGCAAAGCGCACAGCCTCGATCTTGCCCTCCACCCCACGATCCCCGAATCCCGGCGCGACAAGCACACCGTTCACATCGGCCAGCTTCTCCTCCACATTGGCCGCTGTCAGATCGTCCGACAGGATCTGGGCCAGTTCCACCTGTACGCCGTTGGCAGCTCCGGCCAGAATGAAGCTCTCGGCAATGGACTTGTAGGCATCCTGGTGCTCAACGTACTTGCCGACGAGGGCAATACGGACCTTGCCTTGCGGCTCCTTGAGCTGGCGCAGGAAGCGGACCCAGCCATCCATGTCAGGCGCATCGAGCACCTTGCCCTCGAAGTCCTCCTTCATGTGGAGGCGCTCGACAGCAATTTCATCCAGGCCCTGCTCCTTCATCAGGAGTGGCACTTCATAGATGGACTCGGCGTCCTGCGAGGCGATGACGGCGCGCTGGTCCACATTGCAGAAGAGGGCCAGCTTGCGGCGAACATCCTCGGTCATGGGACGATCCGTGCGGCAAACAAGCACGTCCGGCTGCAGGCCGAACGAGAGTAGCGTCTTGACCGAATGCTGGCTCGGCTTGGACTTGACCTCTCCGGCGGCCTCCAGATACGGCAGCAGGGTCAGGTGGATATTGAGTGTGTTGCGGCTGCCCAGCTCATAACGCAACTGACGGATGGCTTCAAGGTAGGGCTGCCCCTCGATGTCCCCCACCGTACCCCCGATTTCCGTGATCACCACGTCGTAGTCACCGGTCTCGCCCAGCTGGAGCATCCAGTGCTTGATCTCATCAATAATGTGTGGGACGACCTGTACCGTTTTGCCCAGGTAGGCGCCCGATCGCTCCTTTTTGATGACTTCGAGATAGACACGGCCTGTCGTCACGTTGTTGGCCTGCGTCGTGGCCACCCCCAGGAAGCGCTCGTAGTGTCCCAGGTCAAGATCCGTTTCGGCCCCGTCATCCGTCACATAGACTTCCCCGTGCTCGTACGGGTTCATCGTACCGGGGTCGACGTTGATGTAGGGGTCGAATTTCTGGATGGTGACCCGCAACCCCCGGTTTTCAAGGAGACGACCAAGTGAGGCACAGACGATGCCTTTTCCGAGGGACGACGTTACGCCGCCGGTTACAAATACGTACTTCGTTTGCACGGGTCCCGAGCGTTGGGTGGTGGGGAGGCGGGCGATGGCTCAGCAAGAAGGCATTCCCGTGGCCGGGACGCCACTCAAGGTGCCCGTAAAAACTACGGAACCTGTGGGCGATGCGCCACCACGATGAGGCCGGTACCCGTGCG